>JAGNOB010000151.1 GCA_017990305.1 Leucobacter sp. | reverse complement strand
GGCTGAGTTTTGCACTTGTGTCGCTGGTCAGAAAGCCTTGTGCTGCCTGAATACGCTGCGCCGGTGGCGTACTCGCGCATTCCGCTGGAGGCCCCTACGCCTCTGACGAGAGCGGCAGCCGCAGCTCACTCGTGAAGCGCCGTTCACTGGAGTCAATGGGATCGATGAACGTAAGTTCGCTCGCGAGCAGTTGGAGCGGTGTGCTGAAGTCGTCGATCGCGACGTCCCTCGTCACCGGGTATAGCGGATCGCCCTCGATAGGAATGCCCAGTCCACTCAGGTGGATCCGAAGCTGGTGTGTCTTGCCGGTCCGCGGCGTGAGCCGGTATACCCCGCGCGCCTCGCCGCCGCCAAAGTGCGCCTGCTCGGCCGCCGTGAGCTCGCGCTCGAACGCGACGAGCGACTCGGAGTTCGGCGCGGCATCGGCAATCACTTCGGCTTGCATGATGCCCCGCTGCTTGAAGATATGGTTGCGTACGGTCGTCGGCAGTTCAAGCCCGTCGCGGAGAGGCGCGACAGCCCGATACGTCTTTGTCACCTCGCCGTCCTGAAAGAGCGACTGGTAGGCACCGCGCCAACGGCGCTCCGTCGACAGCAGCAACAGGCCAGAGGTCACGCGGTCGAGTCGGTGCATCGGTGTGAGCTCGGGCAGGCCGAGCTCGTGCCGCATGCGCACGACGACACTCTCGCGGACGTGCATGCCGCGCGGGATTGTCGACAGGAACGCCGGCTTGTCGACCACCACGATACGGTCGTCGCGAAACAGCACCCGAACGCGGCCTGGCACCGGCGTCTCCTCCGGCAGGTCACGGTAAAACCAGACGAATATGTTCGGCCGGAAAGGATCCGCCGCGAGCACGGGCGCGCCCGATTCAGTGACGAATCGGCCGTCGGCAATGAACGCGTCAACGTCGACGTGTTTACCGAGCCGGTGGTGCAGCCAGTCGCGCATGAGCGGCCAGTCGGCCGCAGGCTCACCCTCCCGTGCGGCGGAGCTCAGCCAGGCGGCGTCAAGACCCAGTCGCTGGGGCAACGGAGAACGCGGAGGCATCAGATCATGCTACCGCTCGCGCGTTCCCCGCTCACCCGTTTGCCCTACGAGCAGTTTCCGCAGACGCCCGACAGCGCCATAAGCATGAAGCAGTTCGGGCACACCGGCTGCACACGCTCCTGCACAACGGGCTTCTTCACCTTTGGTTCAGCCTTCGGCTTTGCAACGCGCTTGCCGCGCACGGGCTTCACCGGGCCGCGCTCAGCGGCGAGCTCCTCTGCCTCAATGATGGGCCCACGGCCGCCGACGGGGTGGTCGACAGCCCACATGCCTGGCTTTCGCTTGCTCTCCCAGCGCTCTGCCTCGGTGCCGACGACCGCGATAATCTCTGCTTCGGTCTGGAAACCGACTGTGTATCCCTTGCGCACGAAAATATCTGGGGCACCGTCCGAGCGCACGACGGTAATGCCGCCGTCTGCGCGAAGGAGCCGCTCGATCGGCATCCGGTTGAGCAGCGTGCGCAAAAACACCCGGTTCTCGACCGGTGCGCGGCGATGCACAAGGGCCTCGTCCAGCGACCCGTATCGGTTCAGCGGAGAATCGTTCGATGCCAACAGATCCATGATGTGTGCCCTCCCAGGTGTGTGCGGGCCCCAAACGTGCCACCCACCAGTATCCCGCACTTGCGCGCGCGAGACTCCCCTGCCCAGCACCGTCGCCGAAAACGCGAAGGCGCCGGGAGCGTCACCCGTCGCCTTCGGAGCGCAACCGGCCACGCAGAAACGCGTACTGCGCCGCGAAGAACTCACGCGAGACCTCCGCTCGCGGCACGAATCCATCGAATGCGTGCCATGCCCCAGGCACTTCAACGAGCTTGCACGCCACATCAGCCGCACGAAGCCCCCTCGCGTAGTCACGGCTCTCTCCGAGAAAGAGGTCGTTCGTGCCGACGCCGATCCAGGCGGGAGCCACCCGAGCGAGGGAGGCGGCGCGGGCGGGAACCGCCTCCTCCGCATCCGCTCCATCGAGGTACGCTGCCCACGCGAAACCGTTGCTGCGATGCTCCCAGAGCCTGAAATTGCGTTCGTTCGACGGCCGCTCAGTTCGGTCGTCAAGCATGGGGTAGAGCAACAGTTGTGCGGCGAGGTCAGGGTCGCCCTCATCTCGTACCCGCAAAGCGAGCGCCGCGGCAAGCCCGCCGCCAGCGCTCGCCCCACCGATCGCAACACGCGATGGGTCGATCCCGGGGAGAGCGCGCAACGCACGCAGCCCGGCGAGGCAGTCGTCGAGCGCGGCCGGGTAGGGGTGCTCGGGGGCTTTGCGGTAGGAGACCGCGGCCACAACAGCACCGGTCGCCTCGGCCATCTCGGCGCAGCGCTCGCGGTCCTGCTGCACGTCGCCGGCGACGTAGCCGCCGCCGTGAATCCAGAGCACTGCCGGCTGCAAACCCTGAGCCGGTTGCCGCGGGTTAAACAGTGTGAGGCTCGCCGTCGCTGAGACGCGCACGGGCGCCGGCCCGCGCCGCGAGAACGCACGCAAGAGCCCGGTGATGGCTCGCTGCGGGCCCAGAGTCCAACGGTTCGTCAGGTGGCGCGGCAGCCAGCGCGCTGCGGTGGCGAGCTCAGGATGGATCGGAATTGCTGGGACGCGGAGGGGCGCAGATGCGCTCTCCTGCGGGTCAAGATCGAACTCCGACATGAGCGCCTCCGGTGACGGTCGAGCGTATCCTTCGAGCTCTCCCATTCTTCACCGGGTCGCAGTCTGGCGCAACGCCACTTCACCGTCGCCAGCATGTGCGCAACCGACGGTGCCGTGAGGTGTCGGCTCCGGCCAGCTCCTCACGGCGCCGCCAGAGCTACGCGGTGAAGACGGTGCCGGCCTGCGGGCGGGTGTTCACGCGCAGCTCGAACACGTCTGGGCGGCTGTAGTGGCCGTTCACGTCGAGGTCGAAGTGCGCGCGCTTGCGATCGTCAAGATCGATATCGGCGTAGAGGATTGTCTCCTCTTCGTAGACGGGCCCAGCGAGCACGGTGCCGAGCGGGTCGATGATGACGCTGCCGCCGCGGATCACCCAGTGCTCGTTGCCGATGTGGGGCGGGAACTCGGTGCCTTCGGGGTACGCGGCCTTGGGCAGCGCCTGGCAGGCCGACAGCACGAAGTTGCGGCCCTCGAGCGCGATGTGCGCCATGGACGACTGCCAGACTGGCCGGTCGTCGACGGTTGGCGTGCAGTAGAGATCGACGCCCTGCGCATACATCGCCTGGCGCAGCAGCGGCATGTAGTTCTCCCAGCAGATCGCGGTGCCGACGCGGCCGGCCGTGGTGTCTGCGGTGTCGAGGGTCGAGCCGTCGCCGAAGCCCCAGATGAGGCGCTCGCTTGCCGTCGGCATGAGCTTGCGGTGGTTGCCGACGACGCCAAGCTTGGGGTCGATGAGCACTGCCGTGCAGTACAGGGTGTCGCCGAAGCGCTCGATGATGCCCATCACTGCGAAGACGCCCGACTCGGCGGCGGCGATTGCGAGGGCCTCGATCTCGGGCCCGTCGAGGCTCACGGCGGCGTCGAAGTACTCGCGGTATTCCTCGCGGCCGAGCGGGGTGCGCGTGCCGACGACGGTGTCGAAGCTCTTGCCCTTCGGGTAGCCCCCGATGAAGGCTTCGGGGAACACGGCGACCTCGGCGCCGTTGGCTCCGGCCTCGCGGATCAGCCCTTCGGCCTTCGCGATCGTTGCTTGGGTGTCCCCGATCACGGGGCTTGTCTGCACGACTGCGACTCTACTCATTGACGTTCTCCTTAGTGCTTGCGGTGTGGTGCGTGATGGCGCGTGCGCTCGGCACGCTCGGGGCGGCTAGCCCTCGGTGATGTCGACGTCCTTGGTCTCCGGCAGCGCAAGGAAGAGCGCGACGAAGACCACGGCCGCGACCGCGACGAGGTAGTACGCGGGCGAGACGAGGTTGCCCGTCCACTGGATGAGCGCTGCGGCGATGAGCGGGCCTGGGCCCGCGAGGATCGCGTAGGCGACGTTGTGGCCGAGCGCGGCGCCCGTGCTCCGGCTTGACGCTGGGAACACCTCGACGAGCAGGGTGACAGCCATGACGCCCGCGCAGGTCACGAACGTGGCGAGGATGACGAGGCCGAGCAGCACGAGGCCGAAGTTCGCGGTGTTCAGCAGCAGGAAGACCGGCACGCCCATGATTGCGATGCCTGCTGCGCCCGTGAGGATCACCGGGCGGCGGCCGATGCGGTCGCTGATGCTGCCGACGAGCGGCTGGATCGCGACGTAGTACGCGGTTGCGATCGCGCACACCCAGAGCGCTTCGACGCGCGGCATGCCGACGGCGCCCGAGAGGTGGTTGTTCGCGTAGGTGACGAAGTAGTACAGGCTGACGCCGAAGAGCGAGGAGAAGGCGAGGGAGATCGCGAAGGCCTTGAGCTTGCGCGAGCGCGAGGCGACAACCTGAATCTGCTCGGTGCGGCGACGCTCGAGCTCCTTGAAGACCGGGGTGTCTTCGAGGTTGCGGCGGATGAAGATCGCGATCGCGGCCATGACGATCGAGGCGACGAACGGCACGCGCCAGCCCCAGCTGGAGAGCGCAGCTTCGCTCATCGTGTTCGTGAGCACGGTCGCGGTGAGCGTGCCGACGAGGAACGCGGCGCCTGCGGTCGCCGTGACGAGGCTCGCGTGGAGGCCACGCTTGTGCGCGGGGGCGCTCTCGCCGAGATACGTCGCCGCGCTCGACCACTCGCCGCCGACCATCATGCCCTGCACGCAGCGCAGCAGCACGATGAGGATCGGGGCGGCGATGCCGATCGTCGCGTAGTTCGGTACGAGACCGATGAGGGCGGTCGTGATGCCCATGCCCATGACAGTGATGACGAGCACCGACTTGCGGCCGACCCTGTCGCCGATCGGGCCGAGGACGAGCGCGCCAAGGGGGCGGGCGACGAACCCGACAGCGAACACCGCGAACGAGGAGAGCATCTCGGTCGTCGGGTTGCCCGTCGGGAAGAACTGGGCGCCAATGATCGCCGCGAAGTAGCCGTAGACGGCGAAGTCGAACCACTCCATGAAGTTGCCGACGCCGATGGCTACCTGGCGCTTTCGGATGTCGGCTCGGGCGAGCGTCGCGGCTGGCTTCGGCGCGGCAGCGGGCCGATCCGGGGTCTGCGTCTGAGCAGCTGGTGTCATCTGGGTCTCCTTTGACGGGAAGTCATCATCAGTCATCATGGTGGAGTCAAGATGCATTAGGGAAACAAATAGTTATGATGAGGGCTATGAACATAGGTGATCTTCGCGGGACGGACCTCAATCTCCTCGTTGTGTTCCACCTCCTCATGCAGGAGCGAAACGTGACGCGAGCCGCGACGAAGCTGCACTTGTCGCAGAGCGCGGTCAGCGCGGCACTCGCGCGGCTGCGGAGCATCCTCGCCGATCCACTGTTCGAACGCGGCAAATCGGGCATGGAACCAACCGCGCGAGCGATCGAACTCGCCGGCCCGGTGGCACTGGCCCTCGGTCACCTTGCCCGCACGCTGCACCCCGAAGAACAGTTCAGCCC
>JAGNOB010000150.1 GCA_017990305.1 Leucobacter sp. | reverse complement strand
GTCGCGGCGCTGAGTGCGGAGCTTCCACCCGATGATCAGGACCGCAAGCGCAGCAAGCAAGAGCGGGCCGCTAATCGTCCGGTTTCCGAACTCAATGAGCGCGTGATAGGACTGCTCCTGTGTCGGCACGAGCGAACCGGGGGTACACAGCGGCCAGTCGGTACAGCCGAGCCCCGAACCGGTAAGTCGTACCGCGCCGCCCGTTGCGATGATGAGCACGTTGAGCACAAACGATGCCCAAGCTGCAAAAGGCAGAAAGCGCGGCAGCTGGGTTCGGACGGGCCGGGTAGCGGTCACGCTGGTTGCGCCGGGCACGGGGTCTCCTTAAGTTTTAAGCTCCCAGTGAAACACGCCAGTCTCACCCGATTTCAGGGGAAAACCTGTAGACTCGGAAGCTGTGGTTTAGTGCGGCAACCCTAACGTCTGATGATTCTTCAGACTGCCGGGTTTGTCCGACGCCCAGACTACTGCACCATCGCAGGGAACCGTCCGAGAGCACTTGGGGATTTGGTTCTCGGTTGCGCGAAAAGAGAGAGGGAATGATCATGCCTGAGGTACTGATCGACCGCCCCGAACTCGAAGGCCTCGGCCAATACGAGTTCGGCTGGCACGACAGCGACAAAGCCGGAGAGACCGCGAAACGCGGGCTGAGCGAAGAAGTCGTTCGCAACATCTCGGCGCTGAAAGACGAACCTGAATGGATGCTTGAACGCCGCTTGAAGGCGCTCCAAATTTTTGGTCGTAAGCCGATGCCGACATGGGGTGCAGACCTCACCGAGATCGATTTCGACAACATCAAGTACTTTGTCCGCTCGACAGAGAAGCAGGCCACCACGTGGGAAGAGCTTCCTGACGAGATCAAGGAGACCTACGAGCGCCTCGGCATTCCCGAGGCTGAGCGTCAGCGTCTCGTTGCGGGCGTTGCCGCACAGTATGAGTCCGAGGTTGTCTACCACCAGATCCGCGAGGATCTCGAGGAGCAGGGCGTCCTCTTCCTGGATACCGACACTGCGCTCAAGGAGCACCCGGAGATCTTCAAGGAGTACTTCGGCACGGTTATCCCTTCGGGCGACAACAAGTTCGCTGCACTCAACACGGCCACCTGGTCGGGTGGCTCGTTTGTCTACGTCCCCAAGGGCGTGCACGTCGAGATCCCGCTGCAGGCCTACTTCCGTATCAACACGGAGAACATGGGCCAGTTCGAGCGCACGCTCATCATCGCCGACGAGGACAGCTACGTCCACTACATCGAGGGCTGCACGGCTCCGATCTACAAGTCGGACTCGCTGCACTCGGCCGTCGTTGAGATCATCGTGAAGAAGAACGCTCGCGTTCGCTACACAACGATCCAGAACTGGTCGAACAACGTGTACAACCTCGTCACGAAGCGTGCGATCGCTGAAGAGGGCGCGACCATGGAGTGGGTCGATGGCAACATCGGCTCGAAGTACACCATGAAGTACCCGTCGATCTTCCTCACCGGCGAGCACGCCAAGGGCGAGACCCTCTCGGTCGCGTTCGCTGGCCCCGGCCAGCACCAGGACACCGGCGCGAAGATGATTCACCTCGCACCGCACACGAAGTCCTCGATCCTCGCGAAGTCGATCGCACGTGGCGGCGGCCGCTCAGGCTACCGCGGCGAAGTCCGGATCGAAGCGAACGCGCATCACGCCGGCAACTCCGTGGTCTGTGACGCACTCCTTGTCGATACGATCTCACGCTCGGACACCTACCCGGCGATCGATATCCGCACCGACGACGCGACGCTCGCACACGAAGCAACCGTGACGCGCGTGAGTGAAGAGCAGCTGTTTTACCTCATGAGCCGCGGCCTCTCCGAAGAAGAGGCGATGGCAATGATCGTCCGCGGCTTCATCGAGCCGATCGCTCGTGAGCTCCCAATGGAGTACGCCCTCGAATTGAACAAGCTCATTGAGATGAGCATGGAAGGATCCGTCGGTTAACGATGTCTACGCTTCAAACTGAACAGCACGGCGCCAAGGCTCACACCGACGGCGACTGGGCGAACCGGGCTCCGGTACAGACCCGCTCCGACCGTTTTAAGTCGACGAATATCGATGAGTTCCCGGCCCTCACCGGCCGTGAGGTGAACTGGAAGTACACTCCGGTCGCTGCGCTCACGGAGCTCACCGGCGGCAAGCTCATCGACGCGAACTCGGCGCTCGAGATTTCTGAGGCAGAGGGTGTCGAGGTCAGCTCGATCCCGATGGACTCAGAGCTCGTCGGCCGCGCAGGCCTCCCCGAGGATCACGCGGCAGCGAATGCCTGGGGCCAGGTTGAATCCGCTCAGCGGATCCTGCTCACGAGCCACGAGCGTCAGACGGTCACCGTCAAGCGCACCGCTCTCACGAGCGAGCCCGCAGCGGCGCACACCATCATCGAGGCGGCTCCGCAGTCTGACACGGTCGTCGTGTTCGAGAACACCGGAGACGCGAACCTCACCGAGACCGTCGAAATCGTCGTCGGCGCCGGTGCACACCTGAAGGTTGTCTCGATCCAGGAGTGGAACGAGGACGCCGTTCACCTGGCGACGCACAACGCGACCGTTGGTCGCGATGCTGAGCTGCAGCACATCGTCGTTTCGCTCGGTGGCAAGATTGTCCGTGTGAACCCGTCGATCCACCTCGACGAGCAGGGTGCGAACGGTGAGGCCTACGGCGCGTACTTCGCAGACGCTGGCCAGCACCTCGAGCACCAGGTCTACATCGATCACAACGCTCCCCACACTCGCAGCCGTGTTGCCTACAAGGGCGCGCTGCAGGGCGAGGGCGCTCGTGCCGTGTGGATCGGTGACGTCCTCATCCGTCGCGTTGCCAGCGGCACCGACAGCTACGAGGAGAACCGCAACCTCACCCTCACCGAGGGCACACGCGCTGACTCGATCCCGAACCTGGAGATCGAGACCGGCGACATTGAGGGCGCGGGTCACGCATCGACGACCGGTCGCTTCGACGAAGAGCACATCTTCTACCTGCAGAGCCGTGGTATCTCCGAGGACGAGGCGCGCAAGCTTGTCGTGCGCGGCTTCCTCTTTGACGTCATCCAGCGCATCGACAACCAGGAGATCGAGGAGAGGTTGCAGAGCGCAATCGAGTCCGAGCTCGAGCAGAGCGTGCTTGCGTAATGGCACGACAGAAAGCGATCGCCCTATCGGAACTCGTACAAGACCAGGCCACACGAGTCGTACTTGACGGCGTTCCGATGGCGGTCGTGCTCGACAGCGAGGGCAAGGTGCACGCCATCGGCGACACCTGCACCCACGGTGAGATCAGTCTCTCCGAGGGCTTCGTTGACGGTGACACGCTTGAGTGCTGGGCCCACGGCTCGGCGTTCTCGCTGTGCACCGGCATGCCGCTCAACCTTCCGGCGTACGAGCCGGTCCCCGTTTACGTTGTCGAAATTGAAGACGACGACATCTACATTGACCCCACTGTTACGAAAGAGATTGAACTATGAGCTCCGTTCTCGAGATCAAGGACCTGCACGTCAGCGTTGAGACTGAACAGGGCGCAAAGCCCATTCTCAAGGGCGTGAACCTCACCATCAAGCAGGGCGAGACCCACGCAATCATGGGCCCCAACGGCTCAGGCAAGTCGACCCTCGCCTACGCGATCGCCGGCCACCCGCGCTACGAGGTCACGAGCGGCTCGATCCTGCTCGACGGCGAAGAGGTCACCGAGATGGGCGTCGACGAGCGCGCGCAGGCAGGCATGTTCCTCGCCATGCAGTACCCCGTCGAGATCCCCGGTGTCACCAACGCCAACTTCCTCCGCACCGCGAAGACCGCAATTGACGGCGAAGCGCCCGCGATCCGCACCTGGATGGGCGAAGTCCGCGACGCAATGAAGAACCTCCGCATGGATGAGTCCTTCGCCGCGCGTAACGTCAACGAGGGCTTCTCGGGTGGCGAGAAGAAGCGCAACGAGATCCTCCAGCTTGAGCTGCTCAAGCCGAAGTTCGCTGTGCTCGACGAGACCGACTCGGGTCTCGACGTTGACGCACTGAAGATCGTCTCCGAGGGCGTCAACCGCGCCAAGGAGAGCTCAAACCTCGGTGTCATGCTCATCACCCACTACACCCGCATCCTCCGCTACATCAAGCCGGATTTCGTGCACGTCTTCGTTGACGGCAAGATCGCCGAGCAGGGTGGCCCGGAGCTCGCTGACCGGCTCGAGGCAGAGGGTTACGACCGCTTCCTCGTTGACGCCTAAGTTTTAAGGCGTAGGCTACTCATATGAGCGAAGAGACCACTACGGAGACCGGCGCTGTTGCGACCGCCCCGGTCTCGATTGACCCTGATTTCCGTGAGCAGGCCATCGAAGCGTTGAAGAACGTCTCGGACCCTGAGCTCGGAGTCAACATCGTCGACCTCGGCCTCATCTACGATCTTGCGTACGATGAAGAGCACGATGCGCTTGTCATTTCGATGACGCTCACGAGCGCGGGATGCCCCCTCACCGACGTGATCGAGAACGATATCGCCGAGTCGCTCGACGGCCTCGTTGCAGCGTTCCGCATCAACTGGGTGTGGATGCCGCCGTGGACGCCAGCGCGGATCACCGACGATGGTCGCGAGATGATGCGGGCTCTGGGCTTCAACATCTAGGGTCGACCGCATCGCGAGAACCAGAAACGGGCGGCATGGCTTTCGAGCCGTGCCGCCCGTTTCAGTTGTGTCAATGGGCCATGCCAGTCGCGCCTTCGAGCGCGCCAGGACGGATCTCCTCAGCGTTTCACCCTACAATAGGTAGGTTGCCCTGATCCGAGGGGCCCAAAAGCTACGAAAGAGTGTGAAGCTGTGATTGTTGTCGAAGATCTCGCGATCGACGTGGGCGCAAGGCGCCTCATGGGCGAGGTCTCGTTTCGCGTGCACCCCGGCGACAAGATTGGTCTTGTCGGGCGCAATGGCGCGGGCAAAACGACCCTCACGCGCACGCTCTCGGGCGAGCTGCAGCCCGCAGAGGGGTCTGTACACATCACCGGCGAACTCGGCTTCCTCCCGCAGGATCCACGCACGGGTGACCCCGAGCAGATCGCGAGGCATCGCATTCTCGATGCACGCGGCCTCGGCACGATCACAAAGAACATGACCAAGGCGTCCGAGGAGATGGGCTCCGACGATCCGAAGATCGCCGAGAAGGCAATGAAGCGCTTCGGAAACCTCACGGATCGCTTCCAGGCGCTCGGCGGCTACGCAGCCGAGGCGGAGGCTGCGTCGATCTCCCACAACCTCGGCTTGCCCGATCGGATCCTCGACCAGCCGCTGAAGACACTCTCAGGCGGCCAGCGCCGTCGCATCGAGCTCGCGCGGATCCTGTTTTCCGACGCAGATACGATGATCCTCGATGAGCCAACGAACCACCTCGACGCTGACTCGATCGTGTGGTTGCGCGAGTTCCTGAAGACGTACAAGGGCGGCGTCATCATCATTTCTCACGATATTGATCTCGTCGGAGAAACAGTGAACCGCGTCTTCTATCTCGACGCGAACCGCCAGGTCATCGACGTATACAACATGGGCTGGAAGCTCTACCA
>JAGNOB010000149.1 GCA_017990305.1 Leucobacter sp. | reverse complement strand
GATCGCGCCGCCGTAGGGGCCGCCGATGTTCGACAGGTCAGCGACATTCGACTTCATCTGGTCTGCGTAGCGGTGGTCGAGCGGCATCTGCCAGACGCGCTCGTCGGTGAGGTCCGCGGCAGCAGCGAGCTGCGCAGCAACCTCGTCGTTGTTCGCGAACGTCGCAGCCGTGCGCAGGCCAAGCGCGGCCATTGCGTTGCCAGTGAGCGTCGCGATGTCGACGATCGCGTCGGGGCGATCTGCTTCTTCGGTGGCGAGCACGAGGCCGTCGGCCAACACGATGCGGCCCTCGGCGTCGGAGTTCTTCACCTCGATGGTCTTGCCACCGCGGATCGTGAGCACGTCACCGATCTTCGTCGCGGTGCCCGAGAGCATGTTGTCGGTGCACATGAGCCAGCCGGTGACCTTGTTGGTCACGCCGAGCTCGCGCAGGCCGAGCATCGCCGAGAAGACGGCGCCCGCACCCATCATGTCCATCTTCATGTCGCCCATCGACGTCGGCGGCTTGAGGCTCACGCCGCCCGAGTCGAACATGATGCCCTTACCAACAAGCCCGAGGTGCGGGGTGTTCGCGGTCGCGCCAGCCGGGGTGTACCGCAGCTTGATCATGCGGGGCTCGTCGACGCTGCCGGCGTTCACGCCGAGCAGGCCGCCGGTGCCGAGCTCCATGAGCGCCTCACGGTCGAAGATCTCGACCTCGAGGCCGAACTCGGGGCCGAACTTCGCTGCGATGTCTGCGAACTTCTCTGCGGTGAGGTGACGCGGCGGGGTGTTACCGAGATCGCGCGACAGCGAGGCGGCGCGTGCGAGCACGAGGCCGCGGTCTGCGCCCTCGGTTGCGGCTGCACGATCTGCCTCGGCGACGCCGAGCGTCAGGGTAGCAAGCGCGACGTTCTTTGCCTCGGCCTTCAGTGCCTCGAAGCGGTAGCGCGCCAGCACGGCGCCCTCGGCTGCGGCGAGCGCGGCATCGCGCACGCTGAGCTCATCGGAGACCACGTTCGTGAGGTCGATGGCGAGAGCAGCGGACTCGCTCGCGGCACGCGTGAACGCGGCAACTGCGTCGCGCACCTTGGCGGCGGTCTTCAGCCCCTCGCCGGTGCCGACGAGCACGCAGAGCGTCTCGCCGGGGAGGCGCAGGGTCTGGCCCGGCTTCCCGGTGAAGCCCGCTGCGGCGAGCGCCTCGCGGGTGAGGCCGGCGAGGTGATCGCATGATGGCAAATCCCCCTCAGCGGCGATAAAGCACGCACGGACGGGAGCTGCGGCGACATCGGCAGCGGAGCCGATGACAACGTCAGTCGTCTGTGCGAGCGAAGGGACAGGATCAAAGGATGGGTCAATCACAACACTCATGCCCCAACCCTACTCGCTCGTTATGTCAGACATCCCAACATTTGGCGGCGCATCAAGGAGGGCGATGCCAGGCAGGCTTGGCACCCACGCGGCGACCGCGTCAACCCAGGAGCTGATGTGCGCTGACGCGAAGTGATCGGCGTACCAGCCTGCGTAAAGTTGCATCCGTACCTGTCTGCCGTCGAGCATGATCCGCACTGCGTGGAGCCCAAACCGGCTTTGGTCCGTAAGCACGGCTGCTCCGCGCCTGGAGGCAGCCTGGGCGAGAGCCAAGTTCGTTGTACGCATCTCGAGAATGTCGGCAAGTCCGGCGCCCGCTTGGGCTACCGCTCGATCGAAAGATGTGCGTGACGTGTGGCTGCGGTCCATGCAAATCAACCGGTATTCGATGAGTTCAGCGACTTCGACGCTGGCCCGCCCAAACAACGGGTGCCCTGTCGGGACATGGGCGACAATTCCCACCTGTGTAATCAGTCGAGAAGCCCAATGTGCAGGTGGCGCAAAGGTCGAGATACCGAAGTCAGCGCCCATCGATTCAACTCGTTCGTAGACTTCTTCAGGGCTCGCTGCGATGGCATCAACAAGTGGAAGATTAGCGCCGTGCTTGGCGCTGAAGGCCGCGATGGTACGTTCAATCGTTGTCTCTTGGGCGACTGCGGTGAGACGTAAATCGGCCGGAACGATACTTGAGGCGGTGACTTTCGCTTGGTCAGCCCGGCGCAGTAGGTCGCGCGCCATATCGAGAAATCGCCGCCCTGCATGTGTCAGTTGAAGTGCACCCTTGCCTCGCTCGAAGAGCGCCGCACCGACCTCAAGCTCGAGGGCAGTCAGCTGCCGCGACACCGCGGGTTGGGAAACATGCACGCGTTTCGCTCCAGCGGTAACAGAGCCTTCTTCGGCAGCAGCAACGAAGTAACGCAGTACCCGCAGTTCCACCCCATGCCTCCAGTGCATATGGAAAGTGCTTTTTCGATATTCGACGGTATAGAGATTTCATTCTACATTCGAGAAGTCGACCTTGACATCACTGACTACAACGGAGAAGCACATGTCATTAACCCGCTCACCCGCCGAACGCGAATCCCATATAAAGAAGGCGCGACTCGCGGCCTTCCTCGGCACCACAGTCGAGTGGTACGACTTCTTCATCTACTCGACCGCAGCCGCTCTCGCGTTCGGCCCTGTCTTCTTCCCCGACCAGACTGCGGGCACAGCACTCTTGCTCTCTTTCGCGACCTTTTGGGCAGGCTTCCTCGCCCGCCCAATTGGAGGCATCGTCTTTGGGCATCTCGGCGACAAGTTTGGCCGCAAGAACACGCTCGTAGCAACGCTACTCATCATGGGCATCGCGACGTTCTGCATCGGCGTGCTTCCCGGCGCTGACACAATCGGCGTCTGGGCGCCGACCCTCCTCGTCATCCTGCGCGCCCTCCAAGGGTTTGCAGTTGGTGGGGAGTGGGGCGGTGCAGTGTTGCTCGCTTCAGAGTCCGGGAGTAAGAGCAAAGTGGTACGCGGCGGGATGTTTGTGCAGCAGGGCTCCCCTGCCGGAAACATCCTTGCAACCGCCGCGTTCGCGCTCGCGGCGCTCCTCCCAGCCGATGCGTTCATCTCGTGGGGCTGGCGCCTTCCATTCCTGTTCTCCGCAGTGCTGGTCATCATTGGGCTCGTGATTCGGGCACGCCTCGACGAGTCACCGGAGTTCATCGCACAGCAGACTGCACGCGAAGCAATCAAGGTACCCATCGCTGAACTCTTCAAGAACCACTGGAAGCAAGTCATTGCGGGCGTATTCGCGAGCGCCACTGGGATCGGCATGGCGTACTTTGTGAGCGCGTTCATGCTCGCCTACACGACGACGTCCCTCGGTATCGACCGAGGGATCATGCTCAACGTGTTGCTCATCAACGCAATCGCCCAGTTCCTCTGGCAGCCAATTGCAACGAGGATCGCCGAAAAGGTCGGAAGCGCAAAGTTCATGGCGTGGTCGCTCGCAGCGCAGGCAATTCTTGTCGTGCCAATGTTCCTCCTCGTGAACACTGGCAGTATCGTCGCAATCGCCGCGGGCATCATCGCCTCGACCGTCGCTGGCTCGGGATACTACGCAGTACTTGCAGGCTTCCTCGCTCAGGCATTCCCCGTTGAGGTGCGCTACACCGGCGTCTCGTTCGCCTACCAGGCATCCTCCACCCTCATTGGTGGCACTACGCCGCTCCTCGCGCAGTCGTTTCTTGTGTCGATGGGCTGGCAGGGCGTCGCGGGATTCAACATCTTGCTCGTAGCCGTCACCATCGCTGGCGTCCTCGCACTCGCGTCACTCACCGGGTTCACGGCTGCGAAAGAGAGGGCCCAACGACAAGCCGATGAATGAGCCCGATTGCCTCACTGTGCCCCACTCACATTTCTCACATCTGCATCCAAAGGAGCCTCATGCGCATCGACACCATTCTTGAGAACGCCCGCATCACGACTGTTGACTCGAGGCGCCCATCAGCAACACGTGTCGGAATTTGGAACGGCCGGATCGTCGGGTTTGATGAGCAACTCGACGGTCTGTCCGCCACGCATCGCGTTGATCTGGGTGGCGCGCCCGTCGTTCCCGGGTTTAACGACGCCCATTTCCACTTTTCCATGCTGGGTACTGAGATGACCCAGCTCGATCTCTCGCCCGCGGCCGCACCAACGCTGGACGCCCTGTACGGAAGCGTCGAGAAGTTCGCCGCCAGTAAGCCCGAGGGGGCGTGGATCAGAGGACACGGCTACGACCAGAACAAGCTTGGCGGGGCACACCCCGACATAGACGTGCTCGACCGCATCGCGGGGGGCCGCCCGGTCTACCTACTGCACAATTCACACCACATGGCCGTCGCGAATTCAGCGGCGTTCGCCGTCGCCGGCCACCCGTCACTTGAGTCGCTCGAGGCTCCGGTCGGTGGCAGCCTCGGGCGTGACGCTTCGGGTCGGTTCACCGGGCTCATCCAAGAGCAGGCAATGTCTCTTGTGACGCACATGTTCCGTCCGGTTCCGCAGGAGGATATCGTCGAGGCCCTCGGTGCTGCGTCGCAGTGGGCGCTGCGCCACGGCATCACGAGCGCAACTGAACCTGGCATCGGTGGCACCATGATCGGGCACGGCCCCGCTGACTTGCGTGCGTTCCAAACGGCACTCGACCGAGGCCTGCTCCGCACGCGGCTCACGGCGATGCCGTACATCGACGCGCTGCACAGTCTCGGGCCGATTGGCGGGGGCGACGGTTGGGGTATCGACCTCGGAATCCGCAGCGGTCTTGGGGATGACTGGTTGAGAATCGGCCCCGTGAAGATCCTCAGTGACGGCTCGCTCATCGGAAGAACCGCAGCGATGTGCTGCGACTACGCCGACACCCCCGGCAACTCCGGCTACCTCCAGTGGGAACAGCAAGAACTCCACGACGCCATCGTTCGAGCCCACGTCAACGGTTGGCAGATCGCTGCGCACGCTATCGGGGATCGCGCTCTCGATGCTGTGCTCGATGCGTTCGACGCGGGCCAGCGCCAACTCACGCGTTCACACCCCCGTCACCGTATTGAACACGTCGCCGTTGCCACTGATGAGCAGGTCGCTCGCATCGCAGCGGCCGGACACATCCCAGTCCCACAGGGCCGATTCATCTCCGAGCTCGGCGACGGGTTCTCCTCGGCGCTCGGACCAGATCGCGTCGAGCGCGCATACCGCATGCGCAGCTTCGTCGACGCGGGCGTTGAGCTCCCCGGTTCAACGGACGCCCCTGTCGTCCCTGGCGAACCGATCCGCAGTATCCACGATATGGTGAATCGCCGCTCGGCCTCGGGTCGGCCGATCGGCCTTGCCGAGGCGCTTACCGCTGCTCAGGCTCTGCGGGCCTACACACACGGATCCGCCTACGCGGTTCACGATGAGCGCCGCAAGGGGACACTCTCCCCCGGTAAGCTCGCAGACCTTGTCGTGCTCTCAGACGACCTTGCTGCGGTTGCCCCGGAGCGAATTGGAGACATCACTGTCGGCGCGACGATGGTTGATGGGGAGTTCCTCTTCGACGCGACCGGCGAACTCGCGAGCAGCTAGCGCCGCTCCTCACTGGTCACCAGCGCACCTGAGACTGCCTTGCCGCAACGCCTCCGCGGCCCCAGAGATTCAGCTCCGGGGCCGCGGAGGCGTTGCGGCACCACTCGCGCGTTCAGTCGATCGCGAGCGCCGTCACCGGCGACACCCGCACCGCACGCCGCGCGGGCGCCGCTGCGGCGATGAGCGCGAGCGCGATCCCGAAC
>JAGNOB010000148.1 GCA_017990305.1 Leucobacter sp. | reverse complement strand
GGCGCCGATGTGCGCCGCATCGACAGCCTCATCGCTTGGGCCGTGCTGCACAACCACTAATCTCCGCCCTAGACTAACCTCGTGGACCCCGTACGCATCACTCTCATCGGTAAGCCTGGCTGCCATCTCTGTGACGACGCTCGCGCATCGATCGAGCAGGTTCGGTCGGAGCTTGCCGCCGACGGCATCGCGACCGAGCTCGCTGAGCTGAACATTCTTGAGGATGAAGCGCTCGCCCGGCTGCACTCGGAGGAGATTCCTGTTGTGCGCATCGGCGAGAAGCGTCACGCCATCTGGCGAATAGACCCTGCGAAGTTCGATGCGGCCGTGCGCCGCGCCGCTCGCGGATCCAAGCCCTCTTTCTGGCGGCGTTGAGCGCCGCACCCACCTGCACCGCATCAAAGGAGACACCATGGCTGTGCGCCACATTGTGAGCTGGAAAATGAACGGCGAGACCGCTGAGGTCCGCGCTCAGCAGGCGACGGAGATCGCGGAGGCGCTGCGCACACTCCCGGCGACCGTGCCCGGAATCATCGCCCTCGACGTGCACCTCAACGAGCTCAACGCAGATGCGAACTGGGATCTTGTGCTCGTCAGCGACCACGAGGATCAGGCTGCGCTCGATGTTTACGCGACCCACCCGGACCACCTGGAGGTCGTGGCGCTCGTGAAAGAGCGCTCCGCGGGTCGCGCCGGGGTCGACTTCGAGGTCTAACCGGTGACCGCGGAGCCGCAGCCGCAGCGGGTCCACCTGAGCACGGCGCTCGCGCAGCGGATCGTCGACGAGTTAACGCCGGCGCTGCAGGAGAACCTGAACCTCATGGACGCGTACGGCGTGATTGTCGCGTCGAACGATGCCAGCCGCGTCGGCACGTTGCATCCAGGTGCGCGCGAGGCCGCCGCGACGAACTCGACCGTGACAGTGGAGGCCGACTCCGCTCGGGCGGGAGAGCAGGCCGGGGTCAACCTTCCGCTCGAGCACCGTGGCACGGTCATCGGCGTCGTCGGAGTGACGGGGGAACCCGCGAACGTGCGCTCGCTCGCGCCGGTGCTCGCGCTCACGATCGGGCTGCTGTTCGAGCGGGAAGCGGAGCTGGCGGGTGAGTCACGACGTGACGCAATCGACCGCGACCTGCTCGCGCGCCTCGTCTACGGAGCGCGGCCACAGGACGCGGTAGGGCTGCTTGCGCGGCGCGCGCCAGCGCTCGCGGGGCCGTGGCAGCTCCTTGCTGGCGTTGAAGCAGCTGGGGCGCCGGGCGGCCTCGATGCGACCGCAGCCGCACGGGTCCGACAGCAACTGGGCGCGGGCTCGGTTGTCGGTGCGCTTCGCGGGGTGCTGTGGATCCTTGTCAGCGGCGTGCGCCCGACCTCCGGCGACAGGGCAGCGGAGATCGCCCGGCAGATCTCCGCTGTCCTCCCCGGCGCTTCGATCCTCCACAGCGCCATCGTCGAGAAAGACGTCGAGCTCGCCAGCGCGGCCGGAACACTCGCCACGCTGTCGACCAGGGCCGCGCTGTGGTCGGGTGACGGCGAGGTGCAGGCGGCGAGTGCGTTGCAGCTGAGGCTTGTCGCTGCCCACCTCCCGGAGGGTGTCGTGGCGAACCTTGCCTCGCTCCTCGACGGTGTCACGTCGGGGGAGCGTGAGACGCTCACGGCGTATCTCGGCTCCGGGATCGCCGCCGAGGCGTCACGATCTGGGTATGCGCACCGTAACACGGTGCGGCGGCGGCTCGCATCCATAGCCGAGCGCACTGGCTTTGACGTGCGCGTGCCGGAGCGCGCCGCGATTCTCGCGCTGGCGCTCGCCGCGGAAGAGGAGCTCGCCTATCGCACGGCAGATCCGGTGCACAACGCACCGTAGCGCCGTCGCATTCGGCCCGCCGCGGTGCGGTTTGCACCTGTTGTGCGGTGTGGAACCCGTCTAAGCTGAGGCGCATGCAAGCGAGCAAGCGCCCCCTGATCATCGCAGCCCCCGACTCGTTCAAGGGCAGCTGCTCTGCTGCTGCCGCGGCGCACGCGATGCTCGCTGGCGCTCGCTCGGTCTACGGTGACGCCGCCGACTACCGCGCCATTCCGCTCGCTGACGGCGGCGAGGGGACGCTTGACGCGCTGCTCGCGGTGTGGGGCGTGGAGGCGCGCGAGGTCGAAGTGCATGACGCGATCGGCCGACCGCGCCGTGCGCGCTACGGGATCAGCGCTGACGGCCAGACCGCGATGATCGAGGCTGCCGAGGCGAACGGGCTGCCGTGGGTCAGTGACGTGCCGCTCAGGCCGCTCGACGCCGACACGTTCGGCGTCGGTGAGCTCGTGCTCGACGCGCTCGACCACGGTGTCAGCGAGATCCTGTTGAGCGTCGGCGGATCCGCAACGAACGAGGGCGGCACAGGGATCCTCCGCGCCCTCGGCGTGCGGTTCCTCGACGCCGCGGGCCGCGAAGTCGTGCCGGGGGCACGTGGGCTCGGCGAGATCGCGGCGATCGACGACTCGGGTCTCGACCAGCGCGCACTCGCGGCGGCGTGGCGGATCGCGGTCGACGTCGGGTTCCCGCTGTGCGGGCCAGAGGGGGCCGCTGCCGTATTTGGACCGCAGAAGGGCGCGACCCCCGAGGACGTTCCGCTCATCGATGCGGGTCTCGAGCAGCTCGCGACGCTGCTCGCCGGGAGGAACGGGCTGCCAGCGAGTGAGTACACGCAGCGCGGCGGCTTCGGGGCGGCGGGCGGGATCCCCCTCACCGCGGTCGCGCTGCTCGGCGCCGAGGTCGTTGCGGGCGCGGATCTCGTCTCCGAGGCTGTCGGGCTCCCCGAACTCATGGCGGGGGCCGACATCGTGTTCTCGGGGGAGGGCCGGCTCGACAGTCAGTCCGTGAACGGAAAGGTCGTTGACCTCGTCGCGCGCACACGTCCGGCAGACGCGCCGCTCGTGGTGATCGCGGGCGCGGTCGAGCTGTCCGCGGACGCATGCCGTGCGGCGGGTGTCACCGCCGCCTTCTCGATCGCCCCCGGCCCCACCAGCCTGTCTGAACTCGTCGCGGTCACTGAGCGCCGCATCGCGGAGACCGCGGCGCACGCCGCGGCGCTCATACGGGCGAGCGCCGCGGGCTGAGTATCGCGGGCTGAGTATCGGGGGCTGAGTGTCGCGGGCTTGAGTGGCCTAGCGAAGACGCAGCGCGTCTCGGCTAGATGAGTGGGGCCACTCCAGCGAGCCTGCCCCGACGGAGACATCGAGCCGGTGGGCGCCGCAGTACGTGCGCCGCCCACCTGGTTCGAGTTACGCGCTGGCCTGCTGGGGATCGCGCAGCTTCGGCGTGTAGTTCCACGGCACCCCGTCACCCTCGTATCCGAGGTAGCTGCCCTGGATGTCGATCTGGTCGGCAAGGTACTTCGCGTCGTGCCAGACGCCCCAGATAAACGTTGAGCCACGGCTCGACTGCCACGGCAGGCCGAGGAAATATACGCCGGGCTCTGAGGAGACGCCGCGCTGGTGCCGGGGGAGCCCCCGGTCGTCGAGTGCGTCGACCTGGAGCCACGAGTAGTCGCTGCGGAAGCCTGTCGCCCAGACGATCGACGTGATGCCGGCCTCCTCGATGTTCAGCTCCCGGATCGGGGTGACCGCGTCGGCAGGGAGAGGGCCGAGCACGTGCGCCTCCGGCTCCTCGGGAAGGTCGAGCCCGTTGCGTGCGATGTACGCGTCGGCGGCGGCGAGCGTGGCGAGGTAGTTCTCGTCGCCACGGGTGATGTTCGCGGCGAGGTCGCCGTCGAAGCGGAGCGTTCCGTCGGCGTAGCCGCTTGCGCGGCCCACGAGCCTGATACCGTCGGCCGCGAGGTCACGGAAGTCGACGGTGTGGCCGCCGTCTGCGCCGCTGACGGCAATCGTGACGTGTTCGCTTCCCGCGGCCGGGGCTGCGGCCTGCCAGAGCCCGAGGGTGCCGAGCCACCAGACGAATGCGCGCCCGCGGTAGCGCTGCGGCGGCCGGTCGTGCGGCCCGACGGCGAGCGTGACGTCGCGGCCGGAGCGCCGCAGTTCGGCTGCGATCTGTACGCCGGAGGAGCCCGCGCCAACGACGAGCACGCCGCCGGCGGGGAGCTGCTCGGGGTTGCGGTAGTCGCTTGAGTGGATCTGCGTGAGCGCGACATCGGCGGGGACAATCGGCGGGATGGCCGGGTGCTGGAAGGCGCCGGTCGCCGCGACAACGTAGCGGGCAGAAATGTTGCCGTCGGAGGTTTGCGCGATGAAGCCCGCGCCCGCGGGGTTGCGGGTGACCGACCGCACCTCGACGCCGGTGCGAATCGGTGCGCAGAACTGTTCGGCGTAGCGCTCGAGGTAGTCGGCGACGCGCTCCTTCGGGGCGAATTCGTCGTCGGCCACGCCGTCGAAGCGCATGCTGGGGAACCGATCGTGCCAGGCGGGGCCGTTTGCGACGAGTGAGTCCCAGCGCGCGGAGCGCCAGTTCTCGGCGACGCGGTTTCGCTCGACGACGATGTGCGCGATGCCTCGGGTGGTGAGGTGTTCGCTCATTGCCACTCCGGCCTGGCCGCCGCCAACGACGAGGACCTCGGTGGCCTCGAGTTCTGGGCTTGACATAAGTTGTTTCTCCGCTCGGGTTAGTGAGTCAAGGCGGGCCCGTGTCGAAGCGCAAACGCGCATTTCACCGGCCCCTGCCGGATCGCGCGGACGGCGACCCCGGACGCACCTAGCAAAGCGCAGGGTTAGGGGGCGAAGCCAATACACATTCCCGGTGCATTGGATCGGAAATTTCGATCCAACTTAAAAAGTGGATCGGAAAAAGACATGCGAAAGTGGTGGCCCCGCTAGCGTGCTGCGCCTGCGGACTCGCTCAGCAGTTCGCCGAGCGCCAGGCTCACCGCGCGGGCGCGGGCCGTCTGCTCGACCTGTGCGAGCGAGGCGATGGTGACATCAAGGCTACGCACTTTCCCGCTGAGTTCAACGGTTGCGATGCGGTTGCCTGTGTAGGTCTCTTCGGTGCGTGGCCGCTGGTTGAGGATCGAAAACCCGAGCCCCATCGCGACGAAGGATCGGACCGCCTCGTAGTTTTTGGTGCGGTAGGCAAGCTTCGGGGTGAGGCCCGCGGCGGAGAACAAGCTGAGGAAGTACTCGTTGCTGTCGGGAAGGTCGAGCAGTACGAAGGGCTCGGCGCTGAGCTCCTCGAGTGAGACCGTTGAGCGACTCGCGAGGGGGTGGTCGGTGTGGAGCGCAGCGTAGGGAGTCGCGCAGCCGACGACCTGCTGGGCGATGCCGTCGGCGTCGCGCAGCGCGTACGTGATCGCGACCTCGGCCCTGCCGCCGCGCAGGTCTGCGAGGTTTTGCTCATAGTCGCCCTCCCGCACCGACACTGTCAGATCGGGGTGGCGCTGCTGCAGCCGGTGCAGGAGCGGGGGGATGAGAAACGGGGTGAGGGTGTGGAAGCTTGCGAGAGTGATCTCGCCCGATACCTCGTCGCGGTCGGTCTGGATCGTGTCGATCGTTTCGGAGAGCAGGCCGAAGAGGCGCTGAGTGTCGCGCAGCAGTGACTCACCCGCGGTGGTGAGGATGAGCCCCTTCGAGTGCTGCCTGATGAAGAGCGTCGTACCGAGCGCGCGCTCGAGCTGGGACACGGCGGTCGATACCGCGGACTGGG
>JAGNOB010000147.1 GCA_017990305.1 Leucobacter sp. | reverse complement strand
CGACCGCGCCGCCATCGACAAACTCCTTGACGCAGACCTCACCATGTTTGACTCGGCGAGCCCAGCACTGATCTCTGGCATGGATGAGCTGAACGCCGTACGCGCGGCGCGTGGCACGGGCGACGATTCCGCCCTGGCACAAACCGAGACCGCGCTCGTCCCCGGGCTCTTCACCGCGCGCCGCATCGGCGGCGTGATCTCCGCGACGTGGTGGCTGCGGATCGACGCAGTCGATGCGGCGGGCGCGCCGATCACCCCTGAGGTGGTTCGAAACTCGGCCGTGCTGCTTGATACTGACGGTCCGCTGCGTATCGTGCAGCTCCACGAGGGCGTCGTGCAGCACTTCGGCGGCCCGGCCGTGCAGGGCCTCCCAGCGTTCTAAGAACCCATTGAGTGCCACCACCCCCGGCAACGCGAGTAGGCTGGAGCTATGAGTAATCCACGTGCAGGTAAGGTCGCTGAGCGGATCCACCAGATCATCGCCCGCCGACTTGATAAGGGGCTCCGGGACCCTCGACTCGGGTTCGTCACGATCACCGAGGTTCGGGTGACCGGCGACCTGCAGAACGCAAGCGTGTTCTACACCGTTTATGGCGACGAGAGCTCGCAGGCTGACACCGCAGCGGCACTCAAGGCTGCCACGGGCATGCTTCGCAGCGAGGTCGGCAAGCAGTTGGGCACCCGCCTCACGCCGACACTCGAGTTCCTCCACGACGAGCTTCCAGCGTCGGCTGATCACATGAATGAGCTGCTCGCCGAGGCGAAGCGACGCGACGATGAGGCTCGGGCGCTCGCGACCGGTGCGGTATACGCAGGCGAGGCCGACCCATACTCGAAGCCGCGCGATGAGGATGCCGAAGAGGACACCGACGAGGATGACCTCGACGAGGAACTCGACGACGATTTCGACGAAGAGGACGAGGACGGCCTCGACGAGGAAGAGCTCGAGGACGACGAGGAGCGCGCGTAGTCGTCCACATGCAGATCGGCCCTCTGGAGAGATCCAGGGGGCCGATTTGTGGTTGGGGCCGTCGCTCGGAATTGCGCGGTTTAGCGACCGATCTCGTTTTCCTCGCCGGGCTCAACAAAGCTCGTGATGCGTGAGACCCCGAGGACGGCGTCGTCCGTGAATTCCCGACCTGATCGGAGGGCCCGGCCAGCGAAACCTGCCCGGAGGTTCACCCTGTCCCACTGTTCGTCCATGATGAAAACGGTCTCTGTCGATTTGATGCAGTCCCACTGGGCGAGATTGGTAGCAACAAGTTCGTGGATCGCGGCGACGTCAGCGGCGCGAACGAGAAGCATTCCGTCGTGTCTGCCCGCGGTGACGGCGAAGTACTCGAGTTCTTGGACGCTAGGCAGCCGCTCCCTGAACTCCTGCCAGCGCTGTTGCTCGAGTGAGACGAATACGAGCGCCGCAACACCGAAACCGGCCGCCCGGAAATCGAGCGTCGCGGTGAATCCGGTGATCACGCCTGCCTCGACGAGCGCGTCGTAGCGCTGGTAGGCGTTGGATCGCGAGACACCGAGCTGCTCGGCCATGGCGGCGATTGAGAGCCGTCCGTCGCGGCGCAGCAAATCGACCATTTGAATGTGTGTGTCATCGAGCTGCATTCTGTCTTTGCCAGCCAATCTTTTCATGGGCATATTTGGATCAATTGACCTATTCTTCCCGTTATGCAGGATACTTCTCGTCAAATACTTCGTGAGTTGACACAATAATTGCGGATCGCGTAACTTCTGTAAAGAGTTATCCAATGCGGGATAGCCCTATGGAAGGCCACACATGAAGCACTCGATGAAGCGCGTCTTCGCGGCGACCGGTCTGGTTGCTGCCGCTGCGCTCGTTCTTTCCGGTTGCGCCGGGGGCGCGCAGTCGAACACCGACACAGCGGGCGGCAACAAGTCGATCGTTGTTGACGCATCCTTTGACCTCAAGACTGCAGACCCGGGTCGCCAGTACGAGACGACCGGCTCGATCGTCGCGAAGGCACTGTACGAGACGCTGCTCACCTTCGAAGGTGAAGACGTCACGAAGCCCATCGACGGGCTCGCAAGTTACGAGATGAACGCCGACAACACGGTGCTCACGCTCACCATGAAGCCCGGCGCGAAGTTCTCGGACGGTTCGAACCTCACCGTCGACGACGCAGTGTTCTCGCTCACCCGCGTACAGGGCATCCTCGGAAACCCCTCGTTCCTGCTCGACGGTGTCACCGTTGAGAAGACCGGCGACGATACGCTCACGCTCACCTCGGAGACGCCGAACCCTGCGCTTCCGTTCATCCTCCCGAACCCGGCGCTGTCCGTGGTCAACCAGGAGGTCGTTGAGGCCAACGGCGGCAGCGCGGACGAGTCCGACGCCGCTGAATCGTTCCTCAACAGCGAGTCAGCCGGGTCGGGCCCGTACACGCTCGAGTCGTTCGACGCTGCAGCCCAGGTCGTGTTCACCGCGAACCCCGAGTACACGGGTGACAAGCCTGCCTACGATCGGGTAGTCCTGCGCAACGTCGAGGGCCCGACGCAGAAGCTCAACGTCGAGAAGGGGGAGTCGCAGGTAGCCCTCGACCTGAACCCCGATCAGGTCGCTGAGCTTGCAAGCGCAGACGTGAAGGTCGTCTCGAACCCGTCGCGCTACATGATCTTCCTGCTGCTCAACCAGAACCCCGAGGTCAGCGCGATCACCAGCAACCCCGACTTCCTCGAAGCAGTGAAGCTGGGCCTCGACTACGACAAGATCGTCAGCCTCGCAGGTGAGGGCTCGGTTCGCCCCGGCGGCCCAATCCCGTCGCTCTTCGTTGGTGCGATCGACGCCGAGCAGGGCAACCAGCGCGACGTCGATGCGGCGAAGGCTTCGCTCGCGAAGTCGGGCTACTCCGGCGAGAAGGTCACCCTGAACTTCCCGAACGACATCACCGTGCAGGGGCTCTCGCTGCAGAACGTCGCCGAGGCCGTGCAGGCGCAGCTCAACGAGGTCGGCATCGAGGTCGCGCTCGCGCCCGCACCCGTGGCAACCGAGCTCGACGCGTACCGCAACGGCACCGAGACCATCGGTCTCTGGTACTGGGGCCCCGACTTCCCGGACGCCTCGAACTACACGGTATTCTCGCCGGGCGAGCTCGTTGGGCTCCGTTCGGGCTGGGCTGCTGATGCGAACCCGAAGGTGACCGAGCTCTCGAACGCGGCGAAGGCTGCGACCGGTGAGGATCGCGCGCCCGCATACGAGGCATGGCAGGACGAGCTGAACGCGAGCGGTCCCTTCGTGCCGCTGCTGCAGCCCGCGCAGAACGTGGTCACGTCGCCGTCGATCGAATCGATCACGACGAACCCCGTGTGGACCGTGGATCTTGCCCTCATCAAGTAACAACAACAGCACCGTCGCGATCCGGACGGCCGAGCGTACCGCACGTCGGGGGATCCCCCCGTTCGTGCGGTACGTGGCCGTCCGGCTCGGCCTGACGGTCTTGCTTATGTTCGGGGTGACCGTTGTCACCTTCGTGCTCACCAACCTCGTGCCTGCGGATCCTGTGCAGGCCGCGCTGGGTGAGCAGGCTGCCGCAAACCCGGAGATCGTCGCGAAGTTCCGCGCCGAGAACGGGCTCGATCAGCCACTCATCGTGCAGTACTTCACGTACCTCGGCAACGTGCTGCAGGGCAACCTCGGCGTCTCCACGCAGACGCGCGTACCCGTCGCGGACGAACTTGCCGCAGCGTTCCCCGCGACCATTGAACTCGCGCTCTCCGCGATCGTGTTCTCGGCAATCATCGGTATCGGCCTCGGCCTGTGGGCTGCGCTCAAGCGCCGCACGATCGTTGACCAGGTCATCCGCGTGGTGAGCCTGATCGGCCTGAGCTGGCCGACGTTCTGGCTCGCGCTCGTGGTGTACTACGTCTTCTTCTTTGCGCTCGGGATCTTCCCCGGTTCTGGCAGGCTCGATCCCACCGCAATTGCGCCGCCGCACGTCACCGGCCTGTACACGATCGACTCTGTCATTGCCGGCCAGTGGGGCACCTTCTGGGATGCCCTGTACCACCTGGTGCTGCCCGCCTCAGTGCTCGCGCTGTACACGATCGGACTGCTCACGCGCTTCGCCCGCTCCGCGGTGCTCGAGGTGCTCGACATGGACTACGTGAAGGCCGCGACCGCGAAGGGGCTGCCACGCCGAACCGTCGTGTTCGGGTATGTGCTCCGCGGCGCGATGGTGCCGATTATTACCGTGCTGGGCCTCGCGTTCGGGTCGCTGCTGTCGGGCACAGTGCTCGTCGAGAAGGTGTACTCGTGGCACGGCCTTGGTGAATACTCCTTCTCCGCCGCCACCAAGCTTGACCTGCCCGCCATCATGGGCGTCGGCCTCATTGTCGGCATTGTCTATATCGGCCTGAACTTCCTCGTTGACGTGCTGTACGGGGTCATCGACCCGAGAGTGAGGGTCTCATGAGCTCCGATATTCTTGTCGAGCGGGCGAAGCGTCGCCGCTGGCTCAAGATTTCCCCTGCGTTCCGTACGCCGCTCGCCATCACGGGCGTCTCCATCGCGCTTATTTGGCTACTCATCGCCATCTTCGCGCCGGTGATAGCCCCGCACGATCCGCTGGCGCAGGCGTTTGATCGCCTGCAGCCGCCGAGCGCCGCGCACCTGTTCGGCACCGACGCGGTCGGTCGCGACGTGCTGAGCCGTGTCATCAGTGGCGCGCGCATCTCCATGCCGCTCGCCCTGTCGCTCGTCGTCGCCTCGATGATTGTCGGCGGAACGCTCGGCGCGATCGCCGGGTACTTCGGCAAGGTCGTCGACGAAGTGATCATGCGTATCGCCGACCTCGTGTTCGCGTTCCCCACGATCATTCTCGCGATGGTCATCACCGCGGCCCTCGGCCCGAGCCTGACGAACGCGGTGATCGCGATGCTCATCGTCTCGTGGCCGGCATATGCCCGCGTCACGAGATCGCTCGTGCTCTCCGCGCGCACTCAGGAATACGTCGTCGCTGGCAGGCTGCTCGGCAACGGCCCGTTCACGTCGCTTCGCCGCGACATCTTGCCGAACGTGCTGTCGCCGGTCTTTGTGCTCGCGATGCTCGACGTTGGCACGGCGATCCTGCTGCTCGCGGGCCTGAGCTTCCTCGGCCTCGGCGCTACCCCGCCGACACCCGACTGGGGTGCGATGGTCTCCGACGGCGTGCAGCAGTTCTCGTCGTGGTGGATCGCTGCCTTCCCAGGCCTCGCGATCTTCACCGTCGTGATGGCGTTCAACTTCATTGGGGATTCGCTGCGCGACTCCCTCGACCCGCGTGCACAGGACGCGGTGCAGGGGAGGGCGATGTGAGCCACACAACAGTTACCTACGACGGCGCACGCGAAGTGTCTGTCGAAGAGGGGCTCGCGATCCGCGACCTCACGGTATCGATCGGGGAGCGCGAGATCCTGCATGGGATTTCGCTCGACCTCATCCCGGGCCAGATCACCGGCCTCGCGGGCGAGTCTGGTTCGGGCAAGTCGATCACCGGGCTCGCGATGCTCGGGCTGCTGCCGGCCAATGCGCGCACTGGCGGCGAGATCCGCTTCGGCGGGCGCAACCTGCTCACGCTTCCCGAGCGCGAGCTCGGCAAGATCCGCGGGCAGCGCATCGGCATGGTGTTCCAAGACCCGACCGCGAGCCTCCACCCGATG
>JAGNOB010000146.1 GCA_017990305.1 Leucobacter sp. | reverse complement strand
GTGTCCACCTGAGTGACACCGTTCCTAACCCCGCAGAGATTTCGGATCCGAACGAGCGCGCCGCAGCTGAGCGCGCCCTCGAGTACATGGATCTCGAGGCCGGCACACCGATGAAGGAAATCCCTGTCGACGCTGTTTTCATGGGGTCCTGCACCAACGCGCGGCTCGATGACCTCCGCGAGTTCGCGAGCATTATCCAGGGCAAGAAGAAAGCCGACGGAGTGCGCCTCATGGTCGTTCCCGGTTCCGCACGTGTCCGCCTCGAAGCCGAGGCTGAGGGAATCGACAAGATCGTCGAGGAGTTCGGCGGCGAGTGGCGATTCGCTGGCTGCTCGATGTGCCTTGGCATGAACCCCGACCAGCTCGCTCCGGGCGAGCGCTGCGCGTCGACGTCGAACCGTAACTTTGAGGGCCGCCAGGGCAAGGGCGGTCGCACGCACCTTGTTTCGCCCCTCGTCGCGGCGGCAACCGCGATCCGCGGCACGCTGTCAAGCCCGTGGGACCTGCAAGCCGATGCGAACCAGAAGGTGGAGGCATAACCATGGAGAAGTTCATCACGCTGGAGGCCACGGCGATGCCGCTGCGCCGCTCGAACGTCGACACCGACCAGATCATTCCTGCCGTATTCCTCAAGCGAGTCACGAAGACTGGCTTTGACGACGCGCTGTTCTACCATTGGCGCCAAGACGAGAACTTTGTGCTCAACAGGCCTGAGTTCAAGGGCTCCGAGATCCTCATCGCCGGCCCAGATTTCGGCACTGGCTCCTCACGCGAGCACGCCGTATGGGCGCTGCGCGACTTCGGATTCAAGGTCGTCATCTCGGCACGCTTCGCCGATATCTTCCGTGGCAACTCCGGCAAGCAGGGACTGCTTGCCGCGCAGGTGTCTGAAGCAGATGTCGAGCGTCTGTGGGCGGTCGTCGAGGCCGACCCCACGACCACCGTCACCGTGAACCTCGAAGACCGCACGGTCTCGGCCGGTGACCTTACAGTTTCGTTCGATATCGACGATTACACTCGGTGGCGTCTCATGGAGGGTCTCGATGACATCTCCTTGACGCTTCGTAATGAACAGGCGATCACCGACTTTGAGGCACGTCGCCCAAGCTGGATGCCGCAGACGCTGCCCGTGAAGACCGCCTAGGGAGGCCCGTACGTGAGTAACGCAGAACAGCCCGATAACCCGGAGACCCCGGATACCTCGGAGAACGACGCCGTGGCGCGTGACAACGCCAACCAGGGCGCCAAGGTTGGCTTGAGCTCAGACGAGATCATCATCAAGGGTGGCAAGCCACTTGAGGGGCGAATCGAGGTGCGCGGGGCGAAAAACCTCGTGACCAAGGCAATGGTCGCGACGCTGCTCGGTAAGACCCCGAGCGTGCTACGCAACGTTCCGAACATTTCGGACGTGCGAGTCGTCGCAGGTCTCCTCGCACTGCACGGCGTGCTCATCACCAAGGGTGAGGACGCAGACGAATGGCACTTCGATCCGTCGAACGTTGAGGTCGCGCACAAGGCCGACATTGATGCGCACGCCGGTTCGTCGCGTATCCCGATCCTGTTCTGTGGCCCGCTGCTGCATCGCCTCGGCGAGGCATTCATCCCAGACCTGGGTGGCTGCCGTATTGGTGACCGTCCGATCGACTTCCACCTCGACGCGCTGCGCGAGTTCGGTGCGGTCGTGGAGAAGCTGCCGAGTGGTATCAGCCTCACCGCGCCCAACGGGCTGAAGGGCGCGAACATCGAGCTGCCGTACCCGTCTGTCGGCGCAACCGAGCAGGTGCTGCTCACCGCTGTGCTCGCTGAGGGCCAGACCGAGCTGCGCAACGCGGCTATCGAGCCCGAGATCATCGACCTCATTTGCATTCTGCAGAAGATGGGCGCGATCATTTCGATGGAGCCGAACCGCGTGATCTTCATTGAGGGCGTCGACGAGCTTCGCGGCTACGATCACAAGGCCATCTTCGACCGCAACGAGGCCGCGAGCTGGGCCGCTGCTGCGCTCGCGAGCAAGGGCGATGTCTTCGTCGGCGGTGTGAAGCAGGAAGAGATGATGACCTTCCTCAACGCCTTCCGCAAGGTTGGCGGCGACTTCGACGTGCAGGACGACGGCATTCGCTTCTGGCATCCCGGTGGTGACTTGAAGCCCGTGACGATCGAGACCGACGTGCACCCCGGCTTCATGACCGACTGGCAGCAGCCACTGATCGTGGCGCTGACCCAGGCCGTCGGGAAATCGACGATCCACGAGACCGTCTACGAGGATCGCTTTGGCTTCACTGACGCCTTGAACAAAATGGGCGCGAACATTGAAGTGCATCCTGACGGGCTAGCCGACAAGGCACGACGCGTGAAGCGCCGCGAGTTCGAGCAGGCAGCGGTCATCACCGGGCCGACGCCGCTCACCGCAGCCGACGTGGTTGTGCCTGACCTGCGAGGCGGCTTCAGCTATCTCATTGCAGCGTTGATCGCGGATGGCGAGTCCAAGGTGTCCAATATCGGGATTATTGCTCGCGGCTACGAGAACATCATTGAGAAGCTGCGGCTGCTCGGTGCTGATTTCGTGTTCGAAGGCTAACACCCCACTGCGATGAATCCCGCGCCGCACGGCGCCTATGCACTTGTGTGCGCGGGATTCCGGGATAATCAAACTATGACGAAAACGGTGAAGCTGCGGAGCCATTCGGGTGCCGAGAAGCGCAAGCCCTCCATGTTCTGGCTGCTCGCGAGCTTGGTGCTCCCAGTGTGGTCTCTCATGGTGCGCTATCGCTTCACGCCGAACTCATCGCTGCCGAAGAGTGGCCCGTTCATTCTCGCGCCAAACCACTTCAGCGAGATCGATCCGATCGCGATGGGCGTTGCTGTCTGGCACCTGGGCCGCGTGCCGAGGTTCCTCACGAAGGCGAGCCTCTTCAAGGTGCCGGTGTTCGGCTGGATGCTGCGAAAGAGCGGTCAGATCCCAGTCGAGCGCACTGGCGCGGTGACGCGCTCCACCGGACTCGACAACCCGCTCAGCGCCGCCAGTAAGCTCATCGAGAGCCAGGGAGGCGTCGTCGTGTACCCCGAGGGGACACTCACGCGCGACCCTGACCTCTGGCCGATGCGCGGCAAGAGCGGAGCGGTTCGCCTCGCGCTCGAGAGCGGCATCCCGCTCATCCCCGCGGCCCACTGGGGCACGCAGGAGCTCATGCCGCGGTATGGCAAGTCGATCCGCCCGTTCCCGCGCAAGACCATTGAGGTAGCGATCGGCGAACCGATGGATATGACCGAGTTCACCGGCAAGCCCATCGACCAGAAGCTCATCAACGCGGCGACAACCAAGCTCATGAACGAAATCACGGCGCTCCTTGAGGGGCTTCGTGGGGAGAAGGCGCCCGCGGAGCGCTGGAATCCGGCCAAACATCAGCAGAACGAAACGGGGCGTTTTTGAACGCGGCACACGGCGGCGCGAAACGCGGCGCGAAGATCGCGGTTATCGGATCGGGTAGTTGGGGGACGACCTTCGCGAAGGTGCTCTGTGACGCCGGCTCCGACGTGACAATGTGGGCCCGGCGCTCCGAAGTTTCCGACGAGATCCAGGTCGCGAAGCGCAACAGCCAGTACCTTCCGGGGGTCAACCTTCCGAAAACGCTGAAGGCGACGTCGAACCTCGCGGAGGCGCTGCGCGGCGCGCGCCTCGTCTTCCTCGCAGTGCCGAGCCAGTCGCTCCGGCAGAACCTGCTCGACATCGAACCGTTCCTCGAACCCACCAGCGTGCTTGTCAGCCTGGTGAAGGGCGTCGAGCGTACGACGACCATGCGCATGAGTGAGGTCATTCACGACACGCTCGACCTAGAGCCTGACCGGATCGCCGTGGTGTCGGGGCCGAATATCGCCCTCGAAATTGCGAAGGAACAGCCGACAGGCGCCGTCGCCTCATGCGCTTCGATCGAGGTTGCGCAGGAAGTCGCGAAGGCGTGCTCGGCACCGTATTTCCGCACCTATGTGAACACCGACGTCGTCGGCACCGAACTCGGCGGTGTACTCAAGAACCTCATCGCGCTTGCGATCGGCATTGTCGACGGAGTCGGCTACGGCGAGAACACCAAGGCTTCGATCATCACGCGCGGTCTCGCCGAGATGACCGAATTCGCGGTCGCTCAGGGCGGCGACCCGATCACGCTGTCGGGGCTCGCAGGGCTTGGGGATCTCATCGCAACCTGCCAGTCGCCACTGTCGCGCAACAACACTGCCGGCCGCCTGATCGGCCAAGGCTACTCGCAGGAAGAAACCCGCGAGCAGATGCAACAGACCGCAGAGGGCATCACCTCGGTCGCGCCGATCCTGGAGATCGCGAAGTCGCGCGGCATCGTGATGCCCATTGTGCAGCAGGTTGGCATGGTGCTCGACGGTGAGATGGAGCCGAAGAACCTCGGCCCCCACCTCGCCACAGAAGACGGTATTCCGCGGCGCGAGCTAGTGCTCGGTCGCAACGCAACATCGGGATGGCGACGCTGGTTCGGTCGCCGGAAGGAGCGCACGCAGTGAGCGACGTTCAGAACACGAAGCACACGATCGCTCTGCTGTTTGGCGGGCGCTCGAGCGAGCACGGCATCAGCTGTGTCACCGCGGCTGGGATCCTCCGCGCGATAGATCGAAATCGTTTCGACGTTGTGCTCGTGGGGATAACGAAGCGCGGCGCGATGGTACTCATGCAAGAGGACGACCTCGCTGACTACCGTCTCGATGGGCCTGCGTTGCCCGAGGTGCGCGATAACGGCACCCGTGTCATCTGGCCAGCTTCGGTAGACACGCGCTCGCTGACGCTCATTTCGAGCGACGGCACCCTGAGCTCCCTTGGCCACGTCGACGCCGTCATGCCGACGCTTCACGGGCCGTACGGTGAGGACGGCACAGTGCAGGGCATGCTCGATCTCATCGACATGCCGTACGTCGGCTCTGGCGTACTCGGATCGTCGCTCTGCATGGACAAGCACCTCGTGAAGGTCGTGCTCGCGAGCATGGGAATTCCCGTTGCTCCGTGGCGCACGATCACCCGCGGCGAGGTGGATCGTGACCCGGCGATCGTCTCGACCCTCGACGAGGGACTCACATACCCGCTGTTCGTGAAGCCCGCACGCGCTGGTTCCTCGGTCGGTGTGAGCCGCGTCACCGAAGCGTCGGAAATCCCGGCCGCGCTCGAGATTGCGTTTGCCGAGGACCGCACCGTGCTCATCGAATCCGGGATCACCGGCCGCGAGGTCGAGATCGCCGTACTCGAGGGCCGCGAGGGGGAGTCGACCCGCACGAGCAGTGTGCTCGGCGAGATCGTCGTCACCGGCCGCGAATTCTACGACTTCGAAGCGAAGTACCTCGGCGCAGGCGGCGTTGAGCTCGTGCTGCCCGCGAAGGTCACGGACGACGAGTTCGCCGCGATCCGCGACGCAGCCGTGCGCGCGTTCGAGGGCACGCAGGCACGCACCCTGTCGCGCATCGATTTCTTCCTCACCGAGAACGGCCCCGTGCTCAACGAGATCAACACGTTCCCCGGATTCACGCCGGCCTCGATGTACCCCATGTTGTGGGACGCATCAGGCCTGAGCTACACCGACCTCATCACCGAACTCATCGAGCTCGCGCTCGAGAAGCGGCCTTCGTACTAACCGGAGTCGAGGTAGCGCCAGAG
>JAGNOB010000145.1 GCA_017990305.1 Leucobacter sp. | reverse complement strand
AGGGGCAGCTGTGGCATTGCTCACGGCCGCCGCGCTCGCGCTCAGTGGTTGCGCGAGCTGGCAGATCAAGCAGCGCTCCTGGGCCGACAGGGTCGAGGCGCTCCCCGGCGTCAAATCTCTCAAGCTCACCTATGCGAACACCTGGCCAAACGGCGGCGTCAAACACGACGTCCAACTCGTCCTCACTCCCGGCATTTCCGAGGCAGAGGCCCGGAAGATCGCGGCGGTGAGCTGCGAGTCGGATCCCACGATCACCTCTATCAGCGTGTCAAGTAGCGACAGCGTCGTCGACGATCGGGTCGTCGACAAGTACGACATCGCGACGAGGGCGTGTATCGACGCCGACGAGCTCGCACGGTTCTCACACGCCATGGCTGCGATGGCCGCGCTCGGGCCAGACTTTGTGGGGAACTTCGAGCAGACGGGCTGGTACGAGATCGATCCAGCACAGATGAGCCGAGACTGGAACTACCCAGCAGCCAGCTATAGCGTGTCCGTGCCCGTCACCGACGACGCCATGCTCATCGACGCGCTCCGGGAACTCACCGCGAGGATCACCGATGTACCACTGAGTGTGGGCGGCACAGAAGTGTCCGACGGTGACCTCTGGAACGACGGCGGGCCGCGGGTCGATGTGTGGCTCACTCCCGATGCAGATTTCGAGCGCCTCGCTCCCGCGTTGACTGCCGCCCTGGCCCTGCCCTACACCGGGATCCTCGCGACAGACGACACCATCACCGTTCGCTTGGCCGTCGACGCCGACTTCAACTCGCCCGAGTCCGCCGCGTTCCTCGCGGCGGCAGACGCGGCCGGGGTGGAATCGAGCGTGAGCCCGATCCTGCTGAAATCTGGGGATCCCTCGGGGGAACGGGAGCTGCTTGACGCTCTGCGCGCAGTGCCGGGAGGCGTTGCCATCAGCTCAACCGGGGAGACTGATCTCGTCCTGCAGACGTACGCGCCAGAGGGTACGCAAGCTGCCGCCGAGCTCCTGTTCGCGAGCAGTGACTTCAGGGCCAGCTGTGAGGTCTTGTCTCCCGAGCCAGACGGCTTCGCGGTCGCCTTCACCCCTGCGGCGCCGTCCGTCGGAACACTCAGCGCGTTCCCGGCGGCCGCCTACGCTGCGGCCGAACAGGCGCACGCCGAGCTCCCAGGGGGCGGAACCCTCCGGATGAGCGTCAGGGGCAATGAGGTCACCCTGTCGGCGCGCTATCCGCCAGACACGAGCTTTGCAGACATGCAGGAGGTTCGTGCGATCCTCGAACCGATCTCCGGCCTCGGCCGCGACACCGAACTGTTCACCCAGGTCATCGTCACCCCCATTCCGAAAGATCCTGCCGACTTCCCTGAGAAGCCGGGCGCCAGCTGAGTTCGTTACTGATACGGGAACGAACACGCCGCCGCACCACAAATGTCAGAGGCTCCTGACACCATAGTTCCATGACCATTTCCGCCGTCGCACTCACCGCGATCATCCTTGCCGCACTTGCAGTTGGCGCCCTAGCCGGGGCGTTTGTGGCGAGCAGACGCTCGGGGCAGCTGCGCGAAGAGCTCGCCGTCGCTGAGACCCGCGCTCAGGGGCTCAATGAGCGGCTGCGCGACGCACATGCGAACACGGAGCGCCGGATAGAACTCGACCGTGAGGAGCAGCGGGTGCTGCAACAGCTCACTCCGCTGCGCGACACCCTCGGCAAGCTCGAGCGCACCGTCGTGGGTATCGAGCAGCAGCGCGCGGCCCAGCACGGTGAGCTCGCAGAGCAGCTCAGACAGGCGGCCCGCGCGGAAGAGAAGCTGCGCGGCACCGCGGAGAGCCTCGCCTCCGCCCTGCGCTCAAACAACACCCGCGGCATCTGGGGTGAGACCCAGCTCAAGCGCATCATCGAGGCGTCTGGCATGCTCGAGCATGTTGACTTCGAGGTGCAGCAGCACATTCCCACAGCCGCAGGCGCGGTGCGGCCAGATATGGTCGTGAAGCTCCCTGGTGGCAAATCAATCGCGATCGACGCGAAGGTGCCCTTCGACGCCTACCTCGAGGCACAGCACCTCGCAGCTCAGGCCCCGGGCGACGGGGATCCCGAGCGCGCCGCCCGCCAGCAGGAGCTCCTCACTCGGCATGCGCGAGCCCTCCGAAACCACGTCATTGAACTCAGTGGCCGCGACTACTCGGCGGCGCTCGGTGACTCCCCCGAGTTCGTCATCGCGTTCGTCCCGAGCGAGTCGCTGCTCTCCGCCGCCCTCGACACCGACCCGGTGCTCCTCGAGTTTGCGTTTGAACGCCGCGTCGCCCTCGCCTCCCCCGTGAGCCTCTGGGCGATCCTCAAGTCCGTCGCATACAGCTGGCGGCAAGATACGCTCACGAGCGAGGCGCGCACGCTCTTCGAGCTCGGCCGAGAGCTGCACAAGCGTCTCGGCGTCAGCGCGACGCACCTCGACAAGCTGGGGCGCACACTCTCCCGCAGCGTTCAGGGCTATAACTCCTACATCGGGTCTCTCGAACGCCAGGTGCTGCCGACGGCGCGCAAGATCAGCGCGCTCAACGGTGAGGCGCTTGAGAGTCCGCCCGTCCAGCTCGAAGACGCGGTCCGACCGCTCACCGCCCCGGAGCTGACGCCCGACTTCACGCAAGCGTTAGACCGTGAGCCTAACTCCCCCGACTCCGATCAGTGATCGGCGCCGAGGCCTTCCAGAGTCGGTGACCCGGTGTCAGCTCGCAGGGAAAGCCACACGCATCTGGATGTATGTGTCAGCACTGCGCTGAAACGCATCAATCTGCGGGACGAGTCGCCTGAAGTGCTCGGTCTCGCAGTGCGCATCGAGCGCCGCCCGGTCAGGCCACGTCTCAAGAAAGATGAAGTGCCCAGGGTCCTCCTGGTCAATGCACAGCTCATAGTCGATGTTCAGCGGCTCCAGGCGAGTGAGCTCGACAAGCTCCCGGTATAGCGGCATCACCGTGTCCACCGCGTCGAGCCGGATGAAATCTTGAGCGATGACCTTGAGCATGGCCCCACGCTACCGCAGGAACAACACACGACGGGCCCGGCCAACCGCAGTTGACCGAGCCCGTCGTTGTACTCCGTGTTATGCAGAGAGGCGCCGCTGGCGCTTGCTCTTGTCCTTTGCGCCGATGAGCATCGCCGCACCGAGCACGCCGAAGAGCGGCCGGTAATAGCGGCGGTCGAGCTCCTCGAACCGCTTGCCCGGCTCGGGCCGGCCCATCACCTGGAGCGCCGCGTCGCCGCCGAACGCCGCGCGTGCGATGAGCGCGATCCCGGCCACGCGGCGAACGCCGACGATGAACTTGCCCTCACCGAGCCCACCGGCCGCAACCGCGCCACCGGCGAATGCGAGCCCGGAGACGATCATCGTCGACTGGCTATCCGGCAGCTGCTTGGAGCTTCCAATCACGGCTTCACCGAGACGTTTCTGATTTCGTTCGGGCCACGACGAACCTGATGCCCAGACCGCGTGGAGCGCTCCAGCGGCGGTCAGCCCCGTCCAGGCAACCAGACGTGCAGTACGTGTCATGAAACCCATAGAAACTCCTTACTGCTGTGCTGGGAGGCTACTCCCAGCGGTTCGGATCCATATCGCTAATGATGTGGCGGATCGTGCCCGAGTGCGAGCGCATCACGATGCTCTCAGCGCGTACGAACGGGCCACGGCGCTCCACACCGGTGACAAAGTCAGCGTCGGTGATGCCAGTGGCCACGAAGTAGCAGTTGTCGCTTGCGACGAGATCGTTCGCCTCGAGTACGCGCTCGAAGTCGTGCCCCGCGTCGAGCGCGCGCTGGCGCTCGTCATCGTCGGTCGACCAGAGGCGGCCCTGGATGACGCCACCCAGTGCCTTCACTGCGCACGCAGTGATGATGCCCTCGGGGGTGCCACCGATACCGACGCACAGGTCGATGCCGGAATCCCAGCGCGCAGCGTTCACGCCGCCCGCGACGTCACCGTCCATGATGAGGCGTGTGCCAGCGCCGGCCTCACGGATGTCCGAGATGAGCTGGGTGTGGCGGGGACGGTCAAGCACGGCAACGCGGATGTCGGAGACGTCAACGCCCTTCACCTTCGCGAGCGCGCGAATGTTCTCGCCGATGGGCTTGCGAATGTCGACAACGCCGACGCCCTCGGGGCCTGCGACGAGCTTATCCATGTAGAACACAGCGGACGGGTCGTACATGCTGCCGCGATCGGCCACAGCAATAACGGAGAGCGCACCGGGGCGGCCCTCTGCGGTGAGGCGGGTTCCGTCAATCGGATCTACGGCGACGTCGCAGTCAGCGCCGAGGCCGTTGCCTACGCGCTCGCCGTTGTACAGCCAGGGTGCGTCGTCTTTCTCACCCTCGCCGATCACGACGGTGCCGTTCATGTTCACGGTTGCAAGGAAGCGTCGCATCGCGTCAACCGCAGCACCATCAGCTGCGTTCTTGTCTCCGCGGCCAATCCACGGGGTCGAACGCATTGCTGCAGCTTCGGTCGCACGGACGAGCTCCATCGCGAGGTTCCGGTCGGGCTGCCAGTCGTCGAGCGAAAGAGGATCAGTCATACCCATAAGACTACCGCGTAGACTGGGCATTGCAGTGCGGCCGTGTGACGAAGTTTCGTGACGTGGCCCCTCTCACTGCCAAGACTCAACATGTGTTGCCGTTCGGGAAGCGAGCAACCATCATCTACGCCAAGGAGCACACATGCCCGTCGCAACTCCGGAACAATACGCAGCAATGCTTGACGCCGCTAAGTCAGGCGGATTCGCTTTTCCTGCGGTGAACGTTTCGAGCTCGCAGACCATCAACTCCGCTATCCAGGGTTTCGCCGAGGCCGGCTCTGACGGAATCATCCAGGTGAGCTTTGGTGGCGCCGACTACCTCGCGGGCCACACCGTGAAGAACCGGGCGGGCGGCGCAATCGCGTTCGCAAAGTACGCAGAAGAGGTCGCCAAGGCCTACGACGTCACCGTGGCCCTGCACACCGACCACTGCCCCAAGCAGCACTTGGACAGTTTCGTCCTTCCGCTGCTCGAGGCGAGCGAAGAGCGCGTAAAGGACGGCGGTCTCCCGTACTTCCAGTCACACATGTGGGACGGATCGGCTGTCCCGCTCGGCGAGAACCTCGACATCGCGAAGGAGCTGCTCCCCCGCATGGCCGCGGCCGGCATCATCCTTGAGGTCGAAATCGGCATCGTCGGAGGCGAAGAGGACGGCATCAGCCACGAGATCAACGACAGCCTCTACTCGACGCTCGAGGACGGCATTGCGACTGTCGAGGCGCTCGGTCTTGGCGAGCAGGGGCGCTACCTCACCGCGCTCACCTTCGGCAACGTGCACGGCGTGTACAAGCCGGGTGGCGTGCGGCTCCGCCCCGAACTCCTCGCAGAGATTCAGGATGGCCTGCAGGCGAAGTACGGCACCGGCAAGAACCCCCTCGATCTGGTGTTCCACGGCGGCTCGGGCTCGTCGCCCGAGGACATCGCTGAGGCAGTGCGCAACGGTGTCATCAAGATGAACATCGACACCGACACGCAGTACGCCTTCACCCGCCCGGTCGTTGACTTCATGTTCAAGAACTACGACGAGATCCTGAAGATCGACGGCGAGGTCGGCAACAAGAAGACCTACGATCCGCGCGCATGGGGCCGGGCCGCTGAGAGCGGCATGGCCGCCCGCATCGCCCTTGC
>JAGNOB010000144.1 GCA_017990305.1 Leucobacter sp. | reverse complement strand
CTCGAAAGCCACAGCAGCACTGCCTTTGTCCCCGATCCACTCTTCGCGAGCCTCGAAGTCGGCGGGAGCGACTCGACGCCTGAGGACCCGGCGCTCGCCCGGCTCCTACCCGACGCGTTTGCTGATGCGGAAGACGCTGCGGGGTATCGCCGCGTCACCGAACAAGGACTCATAAACCGGAAGCTTCAAGACGCGCTACAGGTCATCGCAGACTTGACCGTGACCCCGATCAATGCGCAGGAGTTTTCGGTCGACGAAGGCGGCGACCCTGAACTCGGGGACGGCTCCCCCGTGCCGGTGAATATCACGCCCGACTCGTTCCCTGCTTGGGCGAGAACGGTGACAGCGGTGCGTCTCGCAATGGCTGCCCGTATCGGGCTCGAACGCGAAGAAGACTACGACCGATTGATCGACGCCGATGCGACCCGTGGCACCGTGCTCGTCTACGACTGGCTCGCAGCGCTGCTCGAGGCCGTCGTGGCGCTCGGGCACGCCAGCGAGTCGGTCGACGACACATAAAAGGGCTGAGGCGTCGCGGGCCGAGGCGTCGCGGGCCGAGGCGTCGCGGGCCGAGGCGTCGCGGGCCGAGGCGTTGCGGGCTTCGACTAGCCCGGATCCTGCAGCGATCGCGGGTCCACGACGTCGTCGCGACCGCCAAGCAGCCGCGCAGACGTCAGCCCGAGCGCACCAAACCGTTCACGCACCTCGTCGACAGCAGAGTCGACCGCTCGCCACTGCTCGTCGTCGTCCCACAGCGCCTGCCCCTCGCTGCCAGCAGGCACGAGTTGCTCGGCGCGCACGCCGATAAGCCGCACGGGGCGCACGGGGCGCCCGCCCGGTGAGAGAGCGTCGAAGAGCTCGCGAGCCGTACGGTACACGCGCTGTGTTGCGTTTGTCGGCTCGGGAAGCGTGCGAGAGCGTGTGACAGTCTCGAAGGTGTCCCACCGCACCTTGATAGCGACCGTGCGCGCCTCGAGGTCGGCATCACGGAGCCGCTCAGACGTGCGGGTCGCGAGCCGCAGCAGCTCGCGTTCGAGCTTCTCGGGGTCGGCGACATCGGTGGCGAAGGTCTCCTCGTGCCCAATGCTTTTCTCGACTCTGCTGGTCTCGACGCCGCGAGCATCACGGCCATTCGCAAGTTCGTGCAGCCGCTCGGCGCTCGCGTTGCCGACGATGCCGCGAAGAGACGGCAACGGTTCGCGGGCGAGGTCTCCGACCGTGTGGATCGCGCGCGTCTTCAGCGCCCGTTCGGTCGCGGCACCGACGCCCCACATGGCCCCGATCGGGAGCGGATGCAGAAACTCGAGCGTTCTCGCTGGCGGAATCTCGAGGATCCCATCGGGCTTTGCGCGCTGCGAAGCGAGTTTTGCGACGAACTTCGTGCCGGCGAGGCCCACTGAGACAGGGAGCCCGGTGCGCTCGAGCACCCGTTCTCGAATGAGTCTGGCGATCTCGATCGGCGGGCCAAAGATCCCGACCGATCCGGCAACGTCGAGAAACGCCTCGTCAATGCTCAGTGGCTCAACGAGGGGCGTGAACTCGCGGAAGATTTCCATCACCTGACGCGAGGCTACCCGGTACTTCTCGAACACCGGTGTGACGAGCACAAGCTGTGGGCAGAGCTGCTTGGCTCGCCCAACGGGCATGGCTGACCGCACGCCGAACCGTCTCGCCTCGTAACTCGCGCTCGAAACGACTGACCGGGCGGTATCGTGCGCGGCCGCGACAGGCAGGCCTTTCAGCTCGGGCCTGTCTAAGAGCTCGACGGATACGAAGAACGCATCCATGTCGACGTGCAGCATCGACGGTGTCGTTCTCGGCCCGGTTCCCACACTCCAATCACACCACACTCCGCTGACATTCGCTGCCGGGTGGTTGCCCAGCGCAGGGGCTACTCCTCCACCGCGAGCACGAGTCGGGCAAGCGCCTCGTCAACCACAACATCTGTGATGATTCCGGCCGCAAGTGCGCCGCGGAGGCTGTCGCGTTTTGTCGCACCGGACACGACGCAGATGCGTCGTGGTGCGCGCCGGACAATCTCGAACGGTGGGCCGCTGGAGCGGTCGTTGATCGGGATTCCCGCTGTGCTGCCATCGAGCCGATAGAACCTGCTTGCACAGTCCCCGACGACGCTGTGCCCCGCGAGCTCATTCAGATCGTCAGCACCAAGGTACCCGCCCGAGTAGATGTGCGACCGCGGGTCGCCGATGCGCGATCCGAGACCGAAGACGAACATGTTCGCTGCCGCTTGCATGTCAAGCACGCGAGCCACGGAGCGTTCTCGCCACAGTGCTTCGCGGGTCGTCGGGTCATCGAAGATCGCGGGGACTGGGAGCTGAAAGACCTCAGCGGAGAGTTTCTCAGCGAAGCCGCCGAGCAGCTCAGTCGAGTACTGCACTCCCGTCGAGTACCCGTTCGCCGCACCGTTCATTTGCACAAGCTGCACGCCGTGTTTCTCGGAGCTGCCGAGGTGCTGAGCGACAGCGCTCATGGTGGAGCCCCAGGCCACGCCGATAACGGATCGGGGCTTCACACTCGCCGCAATGAGGTGGGCGGCGGCCTGGGCGGTGCGGTCGAGTTGCTCGGCTTCCGAGAGTCTGCCCGATCCGGGGACGACGTGTGCCGTCACGCCGAAACGGTCGGTAAAGCGCTGTTCGACGCGTGAACGCGCTTCCTGTGGTGAGTGGATACGGATCTCAACAAGCCCAGACTCTCTCGCGTATCGCAGCAGGCGGGAGACCGAGGAGCGAGAAACACCGAGTTCTGCTGCGATGGCCTCCATCGTGAAGTCCTGCCGATAGTACAGGTGCGCGGCGGCGAGCGCCTCGCGCATTTTCACACGTTTTTGCTCTGCCGGCATCTCGTTTCCTTCGTTCACTGCCAAGTCTTGCACATATGTGCACGTGCTTTGCAATTCAGTGCACTGTGCGAGCATGCTGAAAGAACGTCCATAGAGAGGCCAAAAGTCATGCATCTGAGTCCCGGTTCGCTTCGGCCGAACGTTGCACGTCTCAGGGAGCGCCCACACGCTGATGTGCTCGTCATCGGTGGGGGCATCAACGGCATTGCGACATTCCGCGATCTCGCGCTCCAGGGAGTCGACGTGGCACTCGTCGAACGTGGTGACTTCGTCTCCGGCGCATCCTCGGCGTCGAGTCACATGATCCACGGCGGCATCCGCTACCTCGAGAACGGTGAGTTCCGGCTCGTGCAGGAGTCAGTTGCCGAACGCAACCGGCTACTCCGTACTGCACCCCACTACGTTCGCCCACTCGAGACGACGATCCCAATCTTCTCGACGTTCTCTGGCATCCTCTCCGCCCCCTTCCGGCTCCTGGTGACGCACGGTCGCGGGAAGCCTCGCGAGCGCGGCGCGGCCCTCATCAAGATGGGCCTGCTGATGTATGACACCTTTTCCCGCGACGGCGGCCAGGTGCCCCGCCACCGGTTCCTCGGCAAAAAGAAATCGCTCAGCGAGCTGCCGGCCATGACTGACGGAATCAAGTACACGGCCACCTACTACGACGCTTCGATGCACGACCCTGAGCGGCTCGCGCTCGACGTGCTGCACGACGGCGAGCTTGCGGGCGGCGATCGTGCGCGCGCTGCGAACTATGTGAGCGGTGCAGGCATGCACGACGGCACGGTGACGCTGCGCGATGAGACCACGGGCGAGGACTTTGACTTTACGGCGAAGGTCGTACTCAACACGAGCGGCCCATGGACCGACATCACGAACTCGGCACTCGGTGAGCAGACCCGCTACATGGGCGGAACGAAGGGCTCACATGTCGTGCTCGACCACCCAGAGCTGCTCGCGGCGACGGCTGGGCGTGAGATCTTCTTCGAGCACTCCGACGGTCGCATTGTGCTCATCTACCCGCTCAAAGGGCGTGTGCTCGTCGGCACGACAGACATCGATGCCGATCCGTCACAGCCCGTCGTCTGCACCGACGCCGAAGTCGACTACTTCTTCGACCTCGTCGGGCACGTCTTCCCGAACATCGCTGTCGACCGGTCACACATCGTGTATTCCTTCTCTGGGATCCGGCCACTGCCGCACCACGACGACACCGCCCCCGGCTTCGTCTCGCGCGACTACCGCATCGTGCAGTCTGATGCCCTCGGGGTGCCCGTGCTCAGCCTTGTCGGCGGCAAGTGGACGACGTTCCGCGCGCTCGCTGAGCATCTTGCGAACGATACGCTCGCGCTGCTCGGCAGGCAGCGCACGGTCAGCACCGAGACCCGGCAGATCGGCGGCGGTGTCGGTTTCCCGGCAACCCCGAGCGCACGCAAGCGGTGGATCACCGAGCACGCCGACGGTCGCGACGCGGGCCGCGTTGAAAGCCTGCTTGACCGTTACGGAACCCGCGCAGTCGAGATCCTCGACGCGTTGCCCGAGCACGACCCCGAGCTAGAAGCCCTTCCCGGGTATTCGACGGCTGAGCTCGCGTTCCTCGCAGCGTCCGAGCAGACCGTGCACCTTGACGACCTGCTTCTCCGACGCACCTCGATTGGCTTCGTCGGTGGCCTGACGGAGACCCGAATCAGGGCTGCCGCGGAAGCGATCGCGCCAGCGCTCGGCTGGGACGACGCACGAAAGACTTCGGAAACTGAGCGGATGATCGCGCTGCTGCGCGATGCGCACCGCATCGACTCGAGCAAGGGGGGAACCTTTATTTCCGGCTGATTGGGCAGCCGGTCGCGCGGGGTGCTTTCCGACACCTCGCTTTCCGTACACACCAGGCGCGCGCCCGCGCGGTCCTGATCACTGGTGTGCCCGAATGGGTGCGCAGTGGGCCATTGAAAGGTCAATGAAGACACATGAATGACATCAACCTCGGGCTGTATTTCCTGTCCGAATTCGTCGGCACGGGGCTCCTCGTGCTGCTGGGCTGTGGCGTCGTCGCCAACGTTGCGCTCGCGAAGACCAAGGGCAATGCCGGCGGCTTCCTTATGGTGAACTGGGGCTGGGGCCTCGCAGTGTTTATGGGTGTGCTCGTCTCCGCATACTCAGGCGCGATCCTGAACCCCGCCGTAGGCATCGGTCTGCTCGTTGCAGGCACCATCACCGCGGAGATGTTCTTCGTCGCGTTCGCTGCAGAAATGCTCGGCGCAATCGTCGGCGCTATTCTCTGCTGGGTGAGCTACAAGCAGCACTTCGACGACGAGCCAGACGCAGCGGACAAGCTCGCCGTGTTCTCGACCGGTCCGGCGATTCGCTCGTACGGCTGGAACTTCATCACTGAGGTCATCGCGACGTTCGTGCTCGTGTTCGCGATCTTCGCGTTCGCCGATTACGGCGACATCGAGGTCGGCGTTCCCGGAGGGCTCGGGCCGCTCGCAGCTCTCCCCGTCGCACTCGTCGTCGTCGGTATCGGCGCATCGCTTGGCGGTGCCACCGGCTACGCCATCAACCCGGCACGTGACCTCGGCCCGCGCATCGCACACGCGATCCTCCCGATCAAGGGCAAGGGCACCAGCGACTGGGGCTACGCTTGGGTACCCGTTGTCGGCCCGCTCGTCGGTGGCGTGATCGCCGCTCTCGCCTCTCCCGCTCTACTCTCACTCGCCGCCTAACGGCCACTGCGAAAGGAACACGCTATGTCTGACTATGTAGTCGCAATCGATCAGGGCACGACCTCGAGTCGCGCAATTATCTTTGACCGTTCAGGATCGATCATCTCGAC
>JAGNOB010000143.1 GCA_017990305.1 Leucobacter sp. | reverse complement strand
ATCGAGCGGCATCGTCGTTTCTGAGAGCGACCGCCTCGTCGCGCTCGTCGGCATGGAGGACGTCGTTGTCGTCGACACCGCCGACGTGCTGCTCGTGACGACCAAGGCGCGTGCGCAAGACGTGAAACGCCTCGTTGAGCGCATGAAGGTCTCGGGCGGCGGGCACCTGCTCTAGCGGACTCGCTCCGGCTGCCCGCGCGCACCTTGGCGCCCACCCCTCCGCGCCTCCGCCCTCCTCCACTCCTCCACTCCTCCACTCCTCCGCCCCTCCGCGCCTCAACCGCTCCGCCCCTTAGCGCTCACCACACATCACTTCGGCGAGGTCATGCCTCTTTTGCTGCAAGAAACAGGTCACCTCGCTGAGTCGATACCGTTTCGGCGGTGGTGGGAGGCTCTTGGGCCACGGCGAGAGGCTCGAGGGTGGGTCGGGGGCTCAAGGGAGACTCGACTGAGGCTGGGGGGCACGGCGAGAGGCTCGAGGGGCGCTGGAGAGGCCCGGGGAACGGGCCCTCCCGAGGCGGAGTAGACTGTGCGGGTGACTGAGCGAGTATTAATCAAGGATCTGGCCGCCCGCGAGGACGGCACCGTACGTGTATCTGGCTGGGTTGAGAAGGTACGCGACCAGCGGTACGTGCAGTTTGTGGTGCTCCGCGACGAGTCTGGCGCTGTCCAGCTCGTCAACGGTGGTGTGCTCCGCGAGCCCGATCCCGAGAATCCGCGCTCAGATATTCTCGTGCCCCGCACGACCACGATCTCCGAGCTCACCCACGGCACCTTCGTGACCGTTGAGGGCGAGCTGCAGCACAACGAGCGTGTGAAGCTCGGCGGCGTCGAGATCCAGATCGAGACCATCGAGGTCATCGCAAAGTCGCTGCCCGACAACCCCGTCGCCGACGACTCGAACATCGACGTGCGCCTCGACTGGCGCTTCCTCGACCTGCGTCGCCCCGAGCAGAACCTCGTGTTCCGCGTGCAGACGACCTTCCTCCACGCTCTGCGCACCCTCTGGGTAGAGCGCGGCTTCATCGAGATCCAGACGCCGAAGCTCATGGCCTCGGCATCCGAGTCACGCGCGGAGCTCTTCGAGGTCGAGTACTTCGAGGGCAAGGCGTTCCTCGCGCAGAGCCCGCAGTTCTTCAAGCAGATGGCCCAGGCCGCTGGCTTTGGCGGCATCTTCGAGGTCGGCCCCGCGTTCCGCGCCGATCACTCGTTCACCTCGCGTCACGCGACCGAGTTCACCTCGATCGACACCGAGATCAGCTGGATCGACTCGCACGAGGACGTCATGGAGCTCCACGAAGAGCTCATCGTTGCTGGCCTCACCGCGGTCAAGGAGAAGCACGGCGAAGAGATCCAGAAGCTCTTCAACGTGGATCTGCAAATCCCTGCACGGCCGTTCCCGCGCATCCCCCTCGCCGAGGCGAAGGAGATCGTGAAGAGCCGCGGCTACGAGGTGCCCCGCGCCGACGCCGACATGGACCCCGAGGGCGAGCGCCAGATCGCTGCGTACGTGCAGGAAGAGTTCGGCACGGACTTCGTGTTCCTCACGGACTACGACTCGTCGATTCGCCCGTTCTACCACATGCGCAACGAAGAGAACCCGGAGCTCACGAAGAGCTACGACCTCATCTACCGCGGCACCGAGATCTCGACGGGCGCGCAGCGCGAGCACCGCATCGACGTGCTCGAGGCGCAGGCACGTGACAAGGGAATGAACCCTGAGGAGCTCGGCTTCTACCTCGACTTCTTCCGTTACGGTGTTCCGAGCCACGGCGGCTTCGGCATGGGCCTGAACCGCGTGCTCATGCTCATGCTCGAGCAGCCATCGATCCGCGAGACGACGTACCTCTTCCGCGGACCGAACCGTCTGCTTCCGTAGACACAAAACGTCAAATAACGGCAGGCCCACTCCTTCGAGGAGTGGGCCTGCCGTTGTTTTCGGGGGCGGTTAGACGCTTGGTACGAAGCTGACCTTGCAGTCGGGGTTGATGCCTGCGAGCCCCATCGATGCGGTCGCGACGAGCCATTCGGATCGCCACCCGCCAGGGCCGACAAAGCGAATTGCGACCGTCGACGTTCCACCGAGGAGTCCGCCGAGGAGCCCCCCGCTCGCTGTCGTCGTGTACGTCGTGGTGCCCGACGTCGACACGTTGCCGAGCAGCGCAGAGGTGAGCGGAAGCAGCAGCCCACCTGTCGAGTACCCGAACTCAGCGTTGGCGAGTGTGTACCCGGTGGCTGAGGCTGGCGCTCGCCAGTACACGGCGACCGATGGTGTGAGTCCAAGCAGTCCTGGGGTCGTGACGCACTGGGCCGTGCTCTCGGGCGCCGGTACCTTCGTCGCGGTGAACGTCGCTGCGGCGGCCTCGGCATCTACCCACGCGGCCTCCGTCTCCCGGGGAGCAGGAGCGAGTACGACGGCCACAACCGCCAGGGCTACGAGTACTGCCGCCCAGCGCCGCTTCATTGGGCGACCGGCCTTCCTGCCCAACGAGAGGTGTTCGCTGCTCGAGCGACCCCTGCGGCTACGAGTCCTGCGGCGACGGCACCGATGCCGAGCAGCCATGCGGGGCGAGCACCAGTTGCCGGCAGCGCTCCGATCGGCCCTGGCCCAGTGGTCACTATGTCGCTGCCTCCGGCGGCGCGGAGCGTGAGGGTCACTGTGCCCTGTACGGCAGCGGGGATCGTGGCCGACACCAGAAACCATCGTTCCGCACCACTGCGGAGCACCGTGACAGTTCTCGGCTCCACCCCGGCGTCGATGATCCCGTCGCCAGCGACAGGAGTCTCGGCCCCGGGACACGATCCGTTGATCCATTCGGTGTCACACTCACGCACGTCAAGGACGAGCCCGAGTTCGCGGGCTCCTGCTGCTTCAAGCGAGACAGTGACCTCTCCCGGATCCAATGCGTCGATGCGCACGCCCACCTGCCACGGGACCGGCACGCCTGGCCGCATTGTGCGCATCGCAACCGGGTCGCCGATGGCGGTGAGGGTGATGTGTGCCCCCTTCGTAACGGTTCGCACAGCCTGCTCTGAGGATGCCTGCGCCCGCACCGGTGGCGCTGCGGAGGCGGGCGCGCCTCCTGCAGGAAATAGCGTGATCCCGCAGCCGAGCGTGACAGCGAAGACGGTTGCCGCCGCGGCAGTCGCGCTGTGACGCGGGTGTCCGCGCCCGCGCACAGTGCCGCCTGGCTGCCGTGGCCAGAATGCCCATGTCACCAGCAGGGATGCGCCGATCGTCAGCCCGCCGAGTACGAGCGGGTTCGAGAACCACACTACGACGCGGGCAAGGTTGGGTACGGACGCGAGCACGAGACGGGCCTCGGTGACCGTATAGGGGGCCGGATCCTCCGCCTCGTTCGCATCACCGCGCATGGTGATGGTTCGCGTCTGCCCCGACCCGGCAACGGAGGTCACCCGGTGGGTGACAGGCAGCATGCCTGGGCGATCCACAGTGAGTACGTCACCCACTTGGACGTCGGCGGCGGGAATCTCCCGCACCACGGCGAGCGATCCCGCGGGAATTGTTGGCGACATCGACCCCGTCTTGAACATGATGAGTGACACGTTGAAGAACGCTGACAGCAGCACGAGCACGATGCAGACAAGCCCGCCGAGCGCGGCGATGTTCAGGAGCGCGTTGCCGACTGCTCCTCGCGCGCGACCAGCCCCTCGTGCCATCTCACTCATGCTTTCTGGTGTGGATCTCGGTTCATGACGTTGACGTTCCCGTCAGCGTCCAGTTCGCTGTAGCTGAGAGCCCCTGTGCCGCATTGGCTGTCCCGTCGGGGAGCGTCACCGCGAAGCAGTACGTCACAGGCGACGCTCCTGCCGCGGCGAGCGCCTGCGTACCAGTACCGGCTACGCTGAGCGCGCTGTTGGTCGCAACGACCACCGTTCCAGCGGCGAAGGTTGTGGCGTTGCAGGCGCTGCCGGCGGGGATGGTGCGTACTCCGTATCTGAGGTAGCTCCCCAATCCGGTGCCGGTGACGGTCGCGGCGCTGAGGGTCAGGCTGCCAGTGACGTTGGTGTCGGCGAGCGTTTTCACGACGAACCGGGCATAGCTTGTCGTGCCAGGAGACATTGCCGTGGGTGTGACAGCGAAGGAGAGAGCGGCTGGCCCGGTCCCTGGGTGATCGGAGAACGCTACCCCGTCCGTTGACCCTTGGATGCCGAACTTGCTTGCGGTGAATACCCCCTGCGCGGTCTCGGTGTCGGTCCATGCCGCGAGCGTCAGTGTCCCGCCGACTCCGAGCACGAGTGCGCCGGCGAGCAGCGCCCGCACACGGGTGAACGTGTTCCGGCGTGCGGCTCGCCTCCCCCGCACCGACGTTCGGCTGTTACGGCGGCTCAACATCGCTACAGGGTTGCGCCGGACTCAGCGGTGAAGGTCCACGTGATCGACCCGTTCGCGCCTTGAGCAAGCGTGCTGCCCGCTGCGACCTTGAAGCACAGGAAGGCTGGTGCGTCGAGTGCGTCGAGCTCGAACGATGCGCCGTTCGGGTTCGTCCCGGCGGCATATGCGTTTGCGTCGCAGGTCGCGTCGGTCGTGTAGACATAGCTTGCGGTCGTTCCGGCGAGTGCGTCGCTCGTGTCTTGCGCGACGTCTACGGTTGCCGCGTAGGTGGAATCCGATTCAAGGCGGACAGCGAACCCCGCGTACACCTCACTGCTCGGGGCGAGGTTGTCCGCGCCGACTGCGAAGTTGAGCTGCGCGGGGCTTCCCGACGTCGGGTGCTCGCTGAAGGCTGCTCCATCGGTCGAACCCTCGATCCCGAAGGTGCCGCTTCCGAAGAGCCCCCTCGCCCATTCGTTGTCGGTCCAGGCGGCGAGGGTGATCGCGGCGCCCACGCCGAGCACGAGCCCGCCCGCAAGCACGGCTCGCGCTTTCGTCCATCCTTGTCGCTTGGTCGACGTCTGTTCTGCGTGATCGAATGACATGAGCAGCACTCCTTTGTACACTGCCGCGGGATGGTCCCGCGCGGCGCTCTTGCCACAGGCTACGTCTGCGAACCGGTTTCCAATAGGGCTCCCAGAGGGAGAAACTACTGAATTCTTCGACCCACAACTACTGAGTCATAGTGAGTCCCTAGCTGTCCGTCGGGGCCGGTTGCGCTGCGTTCCCGCACCTCGGCGATCTCCGTCTGCCACGAGGCCGGGTCGAGTGCGAGGTCGCTGAGTTCGGTCTCTGGCGTCGGGAAGTGACTCGGGCCGTGATGGCCGTGGCCGCCCTGTCCGCCGTGCTCCCCTTGAGCTGCCCATGAGGGCGGGGCGCCGTGCGAGACGAGCACGAGCCTGCCGCCTGGTGCGACACGAGCTGCCGCAGCACGCAGCACCTCGGGGCGTGGGAGGTGCGCTGGCGACTGCAGAAAGCTCGCGGTCACGAGGTCAAAGGGTACGGCTGAGCCGTCGAACTCTGCCGGCCGCTCGACCCAGTTGCCGAGATCCGCTGCAATGAACGTCGCTTCAATCCCGCGCGACTCCGCTTCGGCGCGACCGCGCGCGATGGCGATCTGTGAGAGGTCGATGCCTGTCGCCGCCCACCCGCGCTCGGCAAGCCAAAGCACATCGCCGCCCTCACCGCACCCGAGATCTAGAGAACGACCTGGCTCGAGCGCTGCGGTCACGGCCGCGAGCGCTGCGTTCACGCGACCGGACCAGACTCGGTCTGCTTCGCCGTAGCGCTGTTCCCAAA
>JAGNOB010000002.1 GCA_017990305.1 Leucobacter sp. | reverse complement strand
CTCACGCAGCTCTGCGTCAGTCGGATGTTGTTCACTCATGACTTAGTCACAGTACTTTCCGCCCTCGGCAGCGTGCGTGGTGCACCACTCGTCTAGGCGCTGCACGTTACGCTCGTGCTCCTCGAGAGTCGCCGCGAACTCGGTCTCGCCGCTTGAGAGGTCGACCGGCATGAAGTAGATCCACGGCCCGTCAGCGGGGTTCGTTGCGGCCTCGATCGCGGTGTCACCCGGCAGCCCGATCGGGCCGGCAGGCAGCCCCGGGTTCGCATACGTGTTGTACGGGTTCGACTTGTCGGCGCGCTCCTCGTCGGTGGTCCACACTGTGTGAGTGTTCCCGGTGCCGTAAGACACGGTCGCATCCGACTGCAGCAGCATGTCGATGTCGATGCGGTTGAGGAAGACTCGCGCGACCTTCGGGAAGTCCTCGAGTCGGGACCCAGCCTCGCGCTGGACCATCGCCGCGAGGGTGAGCACCTGCCACGCATCCTCATCCGCGACACCGTGCTCAGCGAGCGCCTGCCACATGCGATCCACCATCGTCTGAATAATTGACTCAGCCGTTGCACCGGGTTCGAAGGTGTACGTCGCCGGGAACAAGAAGCCCTCAATCGATGGGAACTCCGCCGGCACGCCGAATGCCTGTGGATCCGCAGCGGCAGCCTTGAACTCTTCGAAGGGGATATCAACGACGCCCGCCGTAAGCTCAAGCGCGTCCATCGCGGCTGTTCCCTCGGGAATCGTCACGGTGAGTTCCATCCGGTTCGCCTCATCGGTGAGGGCGGCGAGTGCTGACTTCGCGCTCATCTGCTGCTTCAAGCGATAGGTTCCCACCTGGAAACTGACATCGCTCGGCTGCTGCAGCAGTAGGTCGTAGAACGCCTCGGAGGTCTTGACGACATCTGCCTGCTCGAGGGCTTCGGCCACGTCAGCCCCGTACTGGCCGTCAGTGATGGTGAGCAGCACTTCGCCAGTGCCCTCACCCTCGTAATCGTTACTCGTCCAACCCATAGCGAGCGAGATGCGGTCACCATACGCATTCCACACGAATGCCGCGCCACCGGCGAGCAGCAACAGCATCACGATAAGTACGGATGAGATGACAATCCGTCCGCGCTTCCGCGACCGCCGCTCCTCATCACTCAGTGCGTTCGCGGCTCTCCGCCCACGGCGTGTCTCAGTGTCACTCACGTCGCGTCCTCGTTTCTCCGTTGATCGGGGGTGGGCGCCACGACTTCTCCCGGCGCCGAGTTTCTGTTGCGCTCGACATCGAGCGCGTGTTGCAGAATGACCACAGCAGCCGCCTGGTCGATGACTCCCCGGCTTTCTTTAGTTTTACGCCCGGCCTGCCGAAGCTGGCCCTGCGCGGACACTGTGGACAGTCGCTCGTCAACCAATCGCACCTCCGCGGTGCCGGAGAGACTCGTCGCGAGTTCCTCGGCAAACCCCACTGCGTCCTCGGTCGACAGCGTCCGCTCTCCGCGCAGATTGAGCGGTAGCCCTACGATAACCTCGAACGCCCCCAGCTCGTCAACAATTGTCGCGATACGGGTGATGTCGGCGCCGCCGTCTGCTTCTCGCTTAACCGTTTCGACCGGTGTTGCAAGCATGCCGTGCATGTCACTGCGGGCGACGCCGATGCGTGCCTTGCCAACGTCGATACCGACGCGTACCCCTGTGCGCACGGGCTACGCCTCGATCGTGCGCCGCATCTCGGCGAGCGCGGCCGAGATCTGTGCGGGATCGGTGCCACCGCCCTGCGCGAGATCCGGCTTGCCGCCACCGCCGCCGCCGAGCACCTGTGCACCACGCTTGGCGAGGTCACCAGCTTTGAGACCGAGTTCGCGCGCGCCAGCCGTTGTCGCCGCGATGACCACGGGCTTGCCTGCCCCGTCACCGGCAACGGTAGCCGCGAGCATCACGACGCCAGGCTCAGATGCAAGTTTCTCGCGGAGCTGCATGACCAGGCCTCGCACGTCGTCTGGCGAGCCGACCGTACCGAGGTCGGCAGATACGAGCTTCACTGCACCGACGCGCTCAGCCCCTTCGAGGAGGGCCGGCACGCGCTCAGCAAGCTTTGCCGCTTCGAGGGCCGCGATCTTCTTCTCGGCGGCGCGCAACTGCGCGCTGAGATCCTCCACGCGCGACACAACCTCGCCGCGCGGAACGCGGAGCCCGCCAGCGAGCTGCTGCACGATTGCGCGCTCTGCGGCAAAGCTTTGGAATGCCTCGAGGCCTACGAGCGACTCGACTCGGCGGTTCGTCGAGCCTACAGAGCTCTCGGAGACGAGGTTGATCATGCCGACCTCGGCAGCGGTCGCGACGTGGGTACCCGCGCAGAGCTCGCGCGACCACTCGCCACCAATGTCGACGACGCGCACGCGCTCGCCATACTTCTCGCCGAACAGCGCCATAGCTCCCAGCGCCTTCGCCTCGTCGAGCCCCATCTCCCGTGTCACCACACCGTAGTTCGAGCGGATCGCGAGATTCGAGATCTCCTCGATCTCGCTCTTCGTTGCCGCGCTCAGTGCTTCTGAGTGTGTGAAGTCGAGACGCATGTAGCCGGCCTTGTTGTACGAGCCGGCCTGGTGCGCGTTCGGGCCGAGCACATCGCGCAGCGCGGCGTGAACAATGTGCGTAGCCGAGTGCGCCTGCGTTGCGCCGCGGCGATACTCAGCGTCGACGCGGGTTTCCGCGCGCGCGTCGATTCCGATGACCCCGACCGTGACCTTCACCGTGTGCACAATGAGTCCGGGAACAGGCTTCTGCACGTCGAGTACCTCGGCTTCGAAGCCGTCGCCAACGATGACGCCGTTATCCGAGTCCTGGCCGCCCGACTCCGCAAACAGCGAGGTTTCGGCGAGCACGAGCTCCGCAATCTGGCCCTCGCGCGCCTCAACAGCGGAGGCACCGTCAACGACGATGCCGAGCACACGGCTCTCGTGAGTGAGCTCGTCGTAGCCAACAAACGCCGTCTCGCCAAGGCCGCGAAGCTCCTTGTAGACGGCGAGGTCAGCCTGCTGGCCGCGCTTCGCCTTCGCGTCGGCCTTTGCGCGGTCGCGCTGCTCCTGCATCAGGCTCGCAAACACCTCACGATCCACCGTGACGCCGGCTTCTTCCGCGATCTCGAGCGTCAGCTCAACCGGGAACCCGTGGGTGTCGTGCAACAGGAATGCGGTGTCTCCGTCAACGCTCGCAGCGCCGCCCGCGGCCTTCGAGCTGTCGACAGCGCTCGCGATCGCGGTGTCGAGAATCTGGATGCCGCTCGCGAGCGTGCGAAGGAAGGTCTTCTCCTCCGCGTACGCGACGCGCGAGATGAAGTCGAAGCCCTCATCGACAGCCGGGTACGCGGACTTCATCGCGTCGCGGGACACGGGGAAAAGCTCGGCGAAGCTCGGGCCTTCGACGCCGAGTAGCCGCATCGAGAGGGTCACGCGGCGCAGCAGGCGGCGCAGAATGTAGCCGCGGCCCTCGTTCGACGGCGTCACGCCATCGGCAATGAGCATGAGCCCGCTGCGCACGTGGTCGGCGATGACACGCAGGCGCACGTCGTCGTCGATGTTCGCACCGTAGGTCTTGCCGGCAAGCTCGGCGGCACGATCGAGGACCGGGCGAACCTGGTCGATCTCGTACATGTTCTGCACGCCCTGCTTGATGAATGCGACACGCTCGAGGCCCATGCCAGTGTCGATGTTCTGCTCGGGCAGGTCGCCGACGATGGTGAAGTCGAGCTTCGATTTCACGTCTGCGATCTGGTACTGCATGAACACGAGGTTCCAGATCTCAACATAGCGGTCGTCGTCAGTGGCTGGCCCCCCGTCGATGCCGTACTCGGGGCCGAGATCGAAGAAGATCTCCGAGCATGGGCCCGCGGGACCGGGCTGACCGGTCGACCAGTAGTTCGTATCTTTGCCGAGCTTCTGGATGCGCTCAAGCGGAAGCGAGGAGTGCTCAAGCCAGAGGTTCAGCGCCTCCTCGTCTTCCTCGTAGACGGTCACCCAGAGGTCGTCCGGCGAGAACCCAAGACCGCCGTCGGCCTCCGATGTCGTCAGCAGCTCCCAGGCGAACTTGATCGCGCCTTCCTTGAAGTAGTCACCGAAGGAGAAGTTTCCACACATCTGGAAGAAGGTGCCGTGGCGCGGGGTCTTGCCGACCTCTTCGATATCGTTCGTGCGGATGCACTTCTGCACGCTCGTTGCCCGGTCATACGGCGCGGGGACGAGGCCCGAGAGGTATGGCACGAAGGGCACCATGCCCGCCACGGTGAACATTAGGCTCGGATCGTCGCTCACGAGCGACGCTGAGGGCACAACTGTGTGGCCTCGCTGCTCAAAGAAGTTCAGCCAGCGGCGTTGAATCTCGGCGGTCTGCATGTGAAGTGCTTCGTTCCTTCGTGGTGCGTCAGCGCAGGCGAGAAGAGGCCTTGCGCCAAAAATCGGTGGATCTCGATCGAGTCGAGGTTAGGAGCCCTTGCGGTCGAGGCTCTTGAGCGTTCGCTCGAGATCCTCATCGAACTGCTCACGCTCGGCGGCCTCGTAGCCACTCGAGAACGCGTTCGCGAGCTCGTCGATTCCACGGTTGACTCGCTCAAAGAAGCGGTGCCCACCCGGGCTCTGATTCACAAAGTGGGCGGCAACAAAGCCGGTGGCCACTCCAAAAATGAACAATGTTAGCTTCCGCACGTGTTTCACCCTCCTGCGGTCTCGCGGCGACAGCTTGTGCGCCGCGGATCGATACGCGTCAAGCTTAACCGGTAACGCATGCCGAAAATGCTTGAGGGCGCTGGATTCCTAGTGGATCCCAGCGCCCTCAAACGTTCAGACTTAGCGGCCCGAGTAGAACTCGACGACGAGCTGCACTTCACAGGTCACGGGGACCTCAGCGCGCTTGGGGCGACGGAGCAGGCGCGCCTCGAGCTTGTCGAGTGCGACCTCGAGGTAGCCGGGAACCGCGGGAAGCACCTCGGCGTGACCGCCTGCGGCTGCAACCTGGAACGGCTCGAGAACCTCAGAGCGCTCCTTCACGTGGATGAGCTGTCCCGGCTTCACGCGGAAGGAGGGACGGTCGACGAGCTTGCCGTCGACGAGGATGTGACGGTGCACGATGAGCTGACGAGCCTGTGCAGTGGTGCGGGCGAAGCCTGCACGGAGCACGAGTGCATCGAGACGCATCTCGAGGAGCTCGACGAGGTTCTCACCGGTCAGGCCGTCCTGACGACGTGCCTCGTTGAAGGTGATGACGAGCTGCTTCTCGCGGATGCCGTACTGGGCGCGAAGACGCTGCTTCTCACGCAGGCGAACCGCGTAGTCGCTGTCGCTCTTACGCTTGGTGCGGCCGTGCTGGCCGGGGCCGTAGGGGCGCTTCTCGAGGTAGCGAGCCGCCTTCGGGGTGAGGGCGAGGCCCAGCTGACGCGACAAGCGCGTCTGCGAGCGGGTACGTGACGTAGTCGACACGGGTATCCTTTCGGGTTTCTGACAGAGCAGCACGAATGCGCTGTCCGTATGTTCTCTCGGCCACGCTGCGCCCGCATTCACAAGCTTTCACTCGCAATGCACGCGACACAGCAAACCGTTTTCGGTGAGGGAACGACCGTTGCAGAAACCCGGCTACAGGGCGCCTGCCATATGCTTCCCGCATGCAGCCTGCCGCGGGGAGCAATGTTGGCCATCGAATAGCTTAGCAGAGGATCGCGCTGGGCGTCGGCACAGCCACGCCACTACTCCCCCCGACTGATGCGACGGATCTTTTCCAGCCGGTCGGAGATCTCTCGTTCGTTGCCGTGCGTCGTCGGCTGGTAGTAGCGTGCGTCGACAATCTCGTCGGGAAGGTACTGCTGCGCGACAACCCCGCGCGGGTCGGCGTGCGGATAACGGTAGCCCTTCCCGTGACCGAGCTTCTTCGCTCCCGGGTAGTGCGCGTCGCGCAGCGGCTTCGGGACTGGCCCGAAACGCCCGGCTTTGACATCGGAGATGGCTGCGTCGATTGCCGAAATGACTGCGTTCGATTTCGGTGCCGTCGCGATGTAAATCGTGGCCTCCGCCAGCGGGATGCGCGCCTCAGGAAGGCCGATAAGTTGCGTGGCTTGGGCGGCAGCGACGGCGATCGTGAGTGCCTGCGGATCCGCGAGGCCGACGTCTTCAGCCGCGTGCACCATGAGCCGCCTCGCGATGAAGCGCGGATCTTCACCTGCCTCGATCATCCGCGCGAGGTAATGCACCGCGGCGTCTGGATCCGACCCTCGCATTGACTTGATGAATGCACTGATCACGTCATAGTGCTGATCACCGTCTTTGTCGTAGCGGAGCAGCGCCCGGTCGACCGATATTGACACCAACTCGGCCGTGATTTCCGGTACCGCTGGCGCATCAGGATTGGCACTCGTGCCCGCCTCGTCCTCCGCAACCACACCGTCACCAACCGCGAGCGCGGAGCCCGCGGCAGCCTCAAGCCCGGTCAGCGCACGCCGCGCGTCACCAGAGGAGAGCTGCACGAGCGCGTCACGCGCCTCCGTTGACAAGGACACCGAGCCGCCCAGGCCGCGCGGGTCAGCCACTGCCCGGTCGAGCAGTTCAGCGATGTCACCGTCACTCAACGCCTCAAGCGTGAGCAGAAGCGACCGCGACAGCAGCGGGCTAATGACGGAGAACGAAGGGTTCTCGGTAGTCGCCGCAATGAGCGTGACCCAGCCGTTTTCTACGCCGGGAAGCAGTGCATCTTGCTGCGCCTTCGTAAAGCGGTGGATTTCGTCGAGGAACAGCACGGTCGCGATGTCGTACAGATCACGATCGTTCAGCGCGCGCTCCATCACGGTTCGCACATCTTTGATGCCCGCCGTCACCGCGGAAAGTTCAACGAAACGCCGACCGCTCGTGTGGGCAATCGCCTGCGCCATCGTCGTCTTGCCAGTGCCTGGTGGCCCCCACAGGATGACCGACACGGCCGACCCCGCCTCGTCACTCGCAATTACCCTGAGGGGCGAGCCCTGCCGCAACAGGTGCTTCTGCCCAACCACCTCATCGAGCGAGCGCGGGCGCATGCGAACGGCGAGCGGAGCCGTCGCAGCGGACGAAGCTTGGAACTGGGACACACACCAATGCTACCCAGCACCCCCGACAATCATGCTCAGAGAGGCTCACTGTGGCATAGTGGAGGGGTCTATCTAGTAACGCGGTCGGTCTAGCCGATCCCACACGACAGGTGAGCAACACGGTGAGTGAAGCGACAAACGAGATGCCCTGGGGCAGGGTCGACGAGGATCGTACGGTATACGTACGGGAGAGCGAGGGCGAACGTGCCGTTGGCTCCTTCCCTGACGGCACGCCGGAGGAGGCTCTCGCCTACTTTGAGCGGAAGTTTGCGGACCTTGCGGGCGCGGTGACACTCCTCGAAGCACGCATTGCCCGCGGCACCGCCGACGCATCCGTCGCAGCGACAGTCGCGAAGCTGCAGGAGCAGCTCGTCGAGCCTGCTGCCGTCGGAAATATCGACGCGCTCCGCGCACGCGTCTCGAAGCTTGCTGAGAAGGCTGCGGCCTTCGGCGAGCAGCAGCAGCAGGAGCGCGAAGCAGCCCGCGAGGAGGCCGTCGCCAAGCGCGAGGCAATCGTCGCAGAGGCCGAGCAGCTCGCTGCGCAGCCTGAGACGTCGATTCGGTGGAAGGACACCAGCACCGCCTTCGAGCGCCTGTTTACCGAGTGGCAGAACGCGCAGCGCTCTGGCCCGCACGTGCCAAAGCCACAGGCCGACGCCATGTGGAAGCGCTTCCGCGCGGCTCGGCAGACCTTTGACACCGCACGACGCGCACACTTCTCGCAGATGGATGCGAACAACAAGGACGTCAAGGCCCGCAAGGAACGTCTCATTGCCGCCGCCGAGGCGCTCGCGGACCGCGGCCTCGACGGGATCCCCTCGTACCGTAATCTGCTCGAAGATTGGAAGCAGGCAGGCCGCGCGAGCCGCAAGCTTGACGACCAGCTCTGGGCGAAGTTCAAGGCTGCTGGCGACGTGCTCTACCAGGCGAAGGCCGAAGAGGTCGCACAGACTAACGAGGAGTACCAGGAGAACCTGGTCGCGAAGCAAGCAATCCTCGAGGATGCAAAACCGATCCTCGAGATTACCGAGCCCACCGCGGCTCGGAAGCAGCTCACCGCAATCCAGCTTCGCTGGGATGAGGTCGGCCGCGTACCCCGCGAGTCACTTCGGGACACCGAGGGCCAGCTGCGCCGCATTGAGGACCACGTGAAGGGCCTCGAAGACGAGCACTGGCGCAAGACCAACCCGGAGACAAAGGCGCGCAGCGAGGGCCTTCGCGGCCAGCTCGAGTCTTCAATTTCGGAGCTCGAGGCGGAGATCGCCTCGGCAAAGGACGCGAAGACGAAGGCAGCTGCCGAAGAGAAGCTCGCCACCCAGCAGTCCTGGCTCGCCGCACTCGGCAACTAGTTATCCACAGATCGTCGTTCCGTGCTGGCGATTGCCGCACGGAACGACGATCCTGGGGTGATGTACCCGAAACTTCCCCCTCGGGTTGATCACTGGCCGCAAGCGCAGCGATCCGCCGCAGCCCTCACAGGCACGCTGGTGCGCTCCGGCCCCGGCTATCGGCCCGTCTCTTGGCCCGACACCTCCCTGACGCGTTGCAACGCCATTGGGGGCCTGCTCACGCAGCGTTACGCAGCCGTCGAAGAGACTGCATGCTGGATCTGGGGCGCAAGCCGATCCCCCGGTACTCCCCTGCGGCTGATCACCCGTCACGGACGCGCACCTGCGAGGTTCGAGACGGCCGCCTCCGAGGTGCCCATACACATCAGCAACTATCGGTTGCAGCCCGGAGATCTCGTTGAGCTCGGTGGCTACTACCTTACGAGCCGATCGCGCACCGCCTACGACCTTCTCCGGTCGACAGCGCCTCTTACTCGGCCCCGCACTGTCGCGTGCCGTCTGCTCCTGCTCGCCGAGCCCGGAGCGTATGGACGCGTTGCTCATCGTGCCCTGCAATCGAGCAGAGCCGACCGAGCCCGTGTGCGGGAACGGCTGTTAGAACTGCGGTGTCCGCGCCCGCCCTCAACGCTCTAGTTCGTGAGCCTGTACACGTCATACACGCCATCAATGCGCCGAACAGCGTTCAACACGTGGTCGAGATGCGTCGCGTTCGCCATCTCGAACAGAAAGCGGCTGATTGCAAGGCGCGATGTCGAGGTGTTCACAGAAGCCGACAGGATGTTCACGTGGTGTTCGGACAGCGTCCTCGTGACATCTGAGAGCAGACCGGAACGATCGAGCGCCTCGACCTGAATCTGCACCAGGAACACGCTCTTGGGGGTCGGGGCCCACTCGACTTCAACGACGCGTTCCTGCTGCGACTGCAGGTTCTTGAAGTTATGGCAGTCGGTGCGGTGCACGGAGACGCCCTGGCCCTTGGTCACGAAGCCGCGGATATCGTCACCGGGCACGGGGGTGCAACACTTGGCGAGCTTGGCGAGAACATCGGTTGCGCCCTTGACCACCACACCGCTAGACGTTGCCCGCGACGGCTGCGCCCGCGGGGTGTCCGCAAGCGGCACGCTCAACGTCGCAGGCTCCGTCGATGCCTGATCGTCGAACATGAGCGCTGCGACCTTCTCGACGACCGACTGCGCGGACACATTGCCCTCGCCAATCGCTGCGTAGAGGGTCGTCACGTCGGCATGGTTGAGCTGCAGCGCTACCTGCTGCAGCGCCTCGGAGTTCATCACCTGGTGGAGTGGCAGGCTCTGCCTGCGGAGCGCCTTGGTCAGCTCCTGCTTGCCGGTCTCGGCCGCCTCCTCGCGGCGCTCCTTCGTGAACCACTGGCGAATCTTATTCTGCGCCCGCTTGCTCTTGACGAAGTTGAGCCACGACTTATTCGGACCTGAGTTCGGGTCCTTCGAGGTAAACACCTCAACCACGTCGCCGTTCTGCAGGGCGGTTTCGAGCGGCACCAGCCTGCCGTTGACCCTGGCACCCATGGTGCGGTGCCCGACCTCGGTGTGCACCGCGTAAGCGAAGTCGACGGTGGTGCCGCCGGCGGGAAGCCCAATGACACGTCCCTTGGGCGTGAAGACGTAGACCTCTTTGGCTCCGATCTCGAACCTGAGCGCGTCCAAGAACTCGCTGGGGTCTTCCGTCTCGGCTTGCCAGTCGGAGATGTGCGCGAGCCAGGCCATGTCGTTCGAAGCTGTCTGCTTATCGGCCCCGGGTTGCCGCTGCTTGTACTTCCAGTGCGCCGCGACGCCGTACTCGGCGCGCTGGTGCATCTCGACAGTGCGGATCTGAATCTCGACTGCGCGGCCGTCTGGCCCGATAACGGTCGTGTGCAGCGACTGGTAGAGATTGAACTTCGGCGTCGCGATGTAGTCCTTGAAGCGACCGGGAATGGGTGTCCAGCGCGCATGGACGGCCCCGAGAACGGCATAGCAGTCGCGGATTGAGTTCACGAGTACCCGAATACCGACGAGGTCGTAGATGTCGTCAAAGTCACGGCCGCGAACGATCATCTTTTGATAGATCGAATAGAGCTCCTTCGGGCGCCCAGTGACTTCACCCTTGATACGGGACTCACGAAGGTCGGCGTCAATCGCCCCGATGACTTTACCGACGAGTTCGTCGCGCTGTGGGTTGCGCTGTTTGACGAGGTTCTCAATTTCAGCGTAGAGCTTGGGCTTCAGAACGGCGAAGGAGAGATCCTCGAGTTCGGTCTTCATCGATTGGATACCGAGGCGGTGGGCTAGCGGCGCATAAATCTCGAGGGTCTCTTGCGCCTTGCGCTTCGCCGAGTCGCCTGACACAAAGCCCCAGGTACGGGCGTTATGCAACCGGTCGGCCAGTTTGATGACGAGGACGCGGATGTCCTTGGACATCGCGACAACCATCTTGCGCACGGTCTCTGCCTGCGCAGAGTCGCCGTACTTCACCTTGTCAAGCTTCGTGACCCCGTCAACGAGCATCGCGATCTCATCGCCGAAGTCTCGAGTGAGCTCGTCAAGTGAGTAGTCGGTGTCTTCAACGGTGTCGTGCAGCAGAGATGCCGCTATCGCAACCGGAGCGACGCCAAGGTCGGCAAGAATCTTTGACACCGCGATCGGGTGAGTGATGTACGGCTCACCGCTTTTACGCTTTTGCCCGCGATGCGCGCGCTCGGCGACGTCGTATGCCCGAGAGATCACCGAGAGATCAGCCCGCGGATAGTTGGCCCGGACCGTGCGCATCACCTCTTCGATGGCGCCGTGCGTGGCGCCCCGAGAGAAGATTCGCGGCACCAACCGGCGCAGCGAAGTCGCACTCGCTTGTGTCGCGTCCGAACTCACCACTGCAGCCTCCTCAACTTCTAGAACGCTACACCAGGGTGCATGCATTCCATGAATCGAAGCGATGCCGCCTCGGCGTTTCGCGCGGGAATCTTGGCCGGCGATGCCCCTCCGATACAGCAGTAGAGGGAGACCGCCGCGATGCGGCGATCTCCCTCTACTGTGCACTGAGCGTCAAGCTCAGCAGAATCGGTGTGGCTACGTCGTTGCGGCCAGCTCCTCAGTTTCGTCGAGCTTCTCCCGCTGACGCAGAATACGCTCATCGCGCTCCTGAATCTCCTTCTCCCCTGCACGCAGGTGAGCGTATGCGGGGGCAGCAACGAAGATCGTCGAGTAGGCGCCTGCGATAATGCCGATGAACAGCGCGAGCGAGATGTCGCGCAGCGTGCCAGCTCCCAGGAACCCGGCACCGACAAACAGAATCGATGCAACCGGGAGCAGCGCGACGACCGAGGTATTGATCGATCGGACGAGGGTCTGGTTCACTGCGAGGTTCACTGCCTCACCGTAGGTGCGGAGGTCGCTGAGTTCACCAGGGCTCGTGTTCTCACGAATCTTATCGAACACCACCACGGTGTCGTAGAGCGAGTAGCCGAGGATTGTCAGGAACCCGATCATGGCCGCAGGGGTCACCTCGAAGCCTGCGAGACCGTAAATTCCGGCGGTGATGATGAGGTCGTGGAACAGCGCGAGCATCGCAGCCAGCGACATCTTCCAGGTGCGGAAGTAGATCGCCATGACTAGCGCAGCCAACAAGATAAAGACGACAAGCGCGATAAGCGCCTGCTTCGTAATATCCTGGCCCCAAACCGGCCCGATGAACGAGTAGGTTACCTCGTCGGCGTCGATCCCGTAGCCGGCAGCAAGCGCTTCGGTGACAGCCTTGTTCTGGGCGTCGTCGAGGGCCTCTGTCTGCACTCGGACCTCATTCTGGCCGAGTACGGAGATACGGGGGGCGCTGCCTGGCAGCGCCTCGGCTACCGCCTGCTCCGCGACGGCGGGGTCACGGTCAGCACTGTTCGAGACGTGTACCTGGAACTGGCTACCACCGGTGAACTCGATGCCGAGCTGGAACCCGCCCCGGAGGAAGGGGCCAGCGATCGCGATGATGATCAGTAGCGCGGAGACCGCGTACCACACCTTGCGCTTGCCTACGAAGTCAATCGACTTCTCCCCGGTGTAGAGGGCGTTGCCGAATTCAGCGAATGAGCGGGCCATGTCAGCCTTCCTTTCCTGCGCCGGCGGTTTCAGCTGCCTTGCGCTCGGCGATTGTCTGGCGACGCTCTGCCTCGCCGCGACTCTTCGCGACCTTCTTGGCACTGCTCTTCGTAGCCGCGACGGGCTCCTGGAACCGTGCACGGCCCTGGTAAACCGCGCCAAGCTGGCGAGGGTCGAGCCCGGAGAATCGATAGCCACCGCTGTACACCTTGGTGCGTGCCAGCAGCGTCATCATCGGGTGGGTGAACATTGCGACGACAATGACGTCGACGATCGTGGTGAGGCCAAGCGTGAACGCGAAGCCCTTCACGTTGCCAACCGCGAGCACGAAGAGCACGACTGCAGCGAGCAAGTTCACGCCGTCAGAGGCGAGGATCGTGCGAAGCGCACGCTTCCAGCCGCCCTCGACCGCAGCAGTGATGCCGAAGCCGTCACGCAACTGGTCGCGAATGCGCTCAAAGTACACAATGAACGAGTCAGCTGTGAACCCGATCGCCACGATAATTCCGGCCACGCCCGCAAGTGACAGCCTGTATCCCTGGCGCCACGAGAAGAACGTGAGCAGTAGATAGGTCAGGATCGCTGCAACGCCGAGCGAAGCGATCGTGAGGGTGCCGAGCAGACGGTACTGGAACAGTGAGTAGACCACAACGAGCCCGAGGCCGATCAGACCGGCGATGAGGCCGCCGAGAAGCTGGTTCGATCCGAGCGTCGAAGAGATATCTTCTTGGCTCTGCACGGTGAAGCTCATGGGCAACGCACCGAACTTCAGCTGGTCGGCGAGTACCTGCGACGACTCCTTGGTGAAGTTACCGGAGATTGCGGGGCGTCCGTCAAGGATCTGCGCATTCATCGTCGGTGCTGAGAGCACCTTGCCATCGAGCACGAACGCAAACTGGTTGAGAGGCTGCTGCTGCCCGAACAGTCGGGTGCTCACCTTTCCGAACTCCTTAGCGCCCTGCTTGTTCATCGTGATGGCGACTTCCCACTGACCCGTGGTGCCTCCGCCGCCCTGAATCGACTGCTGCTGCGCGACGGCATCGGTGATGACGTCGCCAGTCAGCTCAACAGGACCCACGATGTACTTGAGCATGCCGGTCTCGTCACACGTGATGAGCGGCTTGTCGGCGGGAGCATTCGCTACCTCAAGGGCACTGTCCGAAGTGCAGGTGAAAGCAGCGAACTCTTCGAGGAGCGCTGGGGTAAGCCAGGCTTGATCCGCGGGGTCGGTCGGGAGCGGGTCGGGGTAGCGATCGGCCGCTGCCGCAGCGTCTGCCTCGGCTGTCGCATCGCCGGCGGGTGCGTCTGCTGCATCGCCGGCATCGGCTGCCGGCTCCTCAGCTGCGGCTTCCGGGTCCGCCGTCGCCTCCCCATCGGCACCCTCAATGGTGTCGCCTTCCTCGGGAGTGGCCCCAGCAGTCGCTGGTGCCTCAACGAACACTCCTCGGAAGTCGAGGGCTGCCGACGCCTGAATGCGCTGCAGCGTCTCGTCGTCGACCTTGCCAGGGATCGCGACCGAAATGTGGTTGCTTCCCTGGGTCGTGATCTCGGCTTCGGAGACACCGGAAGCGTTTACACGCTGGCGGAGGATGGATACGGCTTGGTCGAGCTGCTCACCCGTGACGGCTTTGCCATCATTTTGGTTTGCAGCCAACAGGATCTGAGTACCACCCTGCAGGTCAAGCGCGAGTTTCGGGGTCCACGTTGCATCGCTGCGGTAGACGCCGAGTGTGATGAGGCCTGTAAGCCCGACAATGATGGCCAGCAGGAAGATGAGGGAGCGACGTGCGCTCCGCACTGCAGGCGCGACGGATCGTTTTGCCAAGACAGATGTCTCGCTTTCAGATATCGGTGCGACAAGCCGCACCGTCGATTACTTACTCCTTGTCGGAGTTCTTGTCTTCACTCTTCTCAGCTGCGGGGGTGCCGTCGAGGTCTGCGTTCGTATCGCCAATCGCCGATGCGTCATCGGCAGCGGTGAACCGCTCGCCAAACTCGGGATCGTCGTCGGGAGCGAGCACCGATGCTTCGCTCTCCTCAGCGGGGGCATCAACCGGGGTAACAACCTGGCCGACTGCGTTGCGGTGCACGACGAGCGTACTGGTACCGCTCATGACGGTCACTCGGTTCTCTTCTTCGTCGACCGAGAGGATCGTTCCAAAAATGCCCGACTGGAGCATAACTTCTGCGCCCGGCTGCATGTTGTTCTGCATCTCAGCCATCTGCGCCTGGCGCTTCTTGCTGTTGCGGAACATGAAGAAGATAAGCACGGCAACGAGGCCGAGCATAATGAGTGTCATCGGATCCATGAGGCGTTGACCCTTTCAAAGATTGTGGAGCGCGCCCTTGAACACGCACGGACCGCACAAGTCTAGCGGGGTTTCCTGCGAGTACCAGCACCCTATACAGGAGGCGGTGCGATCCCGAGATGCGCCCAGCCGAGCGAGGTCGCGATCCGCCCGCGCGGCGAACGGGCGATGAGTCCGGCGCGCATCAGGAAGGGTTCAACGACGGCTTCAATAGTTTCGGCTTCCTCCCCCACCGACGCGGCGAGAGTCGACAGCCCGACGGGCCCGCCTGCGAAGCGCTCAACGATGATGCGCAAGACCTCGCGGTCGAGCCGATCGAGGCCGTGATCATCCACGTCATAGAGCGACAGCGCGGCGCGAACCGAGCCAGCATCGGGATCGGTGCCGTGGACGAGCGTGTAGTCACGCACTCGCCGAAGCAGCCGGTTCGCAATGCGCGGTGTTCCCCGCGATCTGCCGGCGATCTCCACCACACCAGCGGTATCGATCGGGAATTCGAGCAGTCCTGCAGCGCGCGTCAATACACCCTCGAGCTCACGGTTCGCGTAATACTCGAGGTGCGCTGTGAAGCCGAACCGGTCTCGCAGCGGGTTTGGGAGTAATCCGGCCCGGGTTGTCGCACCAACGAGCGTGAACGGGGAGAGTTCGAGCGGGATCGAGGTCGCGCCAGCTCCCTTACCGACCATGATGTCGACCTTGAAGTCTTCCATCGCGAGGTAGAGCATCTCTTCGGCGCTGCGCGCCATTCGGTGAATCTCGTCGATGAAGAGCACCTCACCGGGGGTGAGAGATGAGAGCACCGCAGCGAGGTCACCGGCGTGCTGGATCGCGGGGCCCGAGGTCTGCTGCAGCGGAACTCCAAGCTCAGTAGCCACGATCATTGAGAGGGTCGTCTTGCCAAGCCCGGGTGGGCCAGCGAGCAGTATGTGGTCGGGTGTACGCGACTCGATCTGGGCGGCGCCAAGCAGCAAGCCGAGTTGCTCCCGAACCTTTTCCTGCCCCACGAACTCGGCGAGAGATCCTGGCCTGAGAGCACCCTCGTAGCTCACCTCAGTCGGCATAGCCTGGGGCGAGAGCTCCCCCGACAGCGACGCGCTCATCGGCGACCCCGCTGCAATAGGACGAGTGCCGCGCGCAGCAGCTGTGCGTTCGACATCTCCGCGCCGGCGTCGCGCGCGTCGAGTACCGCCTGGCGAGCCTCGGGCTCATTCCAGCCAAGGCCCTGCAGCGCCTCGGTCACTTCTTCGGTGAGCACCTCATCGGGCGCCAGCGCGACCGGCGTCGCTTCTGCAGCATCAAGCTCAAGACCGGCGAGCTTTCCGGTGAGGGAAACGGTAATGAGTTTTGCGGTCTTCGGCCCAATGCCAGAGACCCTGCGGAAGGGCTTGTCATCTTCAGCGGCCACGGCGCGCACAACCTCACCTGGTGAGAGTTCTGAGAGCACGCCGAGCCCCGAGCGGGGCCCGACGCCGGAGACGCCGATCAGGATTCCAAAGAGCATGAGCTCGGCCTCGGTATCGAAACCGTATAGCGTGAGCGAGTCCTCGCGAACAATAAGTGAAGTGTGCAAGAACAGCTGCTCCCCCGGCAGTCGCTGCGCTGTTCGCCCGCTGGGCACCTCAACACGCATGCCGACGCCGCCGACCCCGAGCACAACCCAACCGGCACCGGAGGCCAGCACCTCTCCGCGTAATGATGCAATCACACGCCAAGCATATGGCGAGAGAGTGACATTGTCCGACGCGCCACACCGACCATTCGAACATATGTCCGAACGGACTATCGGGCGCGCACCCGAGCGACCGTGAACGCACTAGCGGGGTCAGCGGCGCACCGCTGACCCCGCTATGAGTCGTCGCGTTACAGTGCGGCGGCCACGACCTCTTCGCGCTCCGACGCACCGTTGCGGACAGACCGGTTCACGGCCGACACAATCGCCTTGAGCGTGGCACGGCTCGTATCAGGATCGATGCCGACGCCCCAAAGCCGCTGCCCGTCGACCTCGAGATCCACGTAGGCGGCAGCCACTGCGTCGCCTCCCTCGCTCATCGCATGCTCAACATAGTCAAACAGCGTCACTGCGTGACCCGAGGAATTGAGATTGTTGATGAACGCGTCGACGGGACCGTTGCCGCGGGACGTGTCTTCGCGCTGCTCGTTGCCATCACGGTACTCGACAGTGAGCTCGGTCACGCCGTCACCAGCGCTCACCGTCGACGTTCGGAAGAGCTCGTAGCGGCCCCAACGCTCGACGCCATCGGCGCCCGCAGACGGCAGGTATTCATCCTGGAAGATACTCCAGATTGCGTCGCTCGAGACCTCGCCACCCTCAGTGTCAGTCACGCCCTGGACGACCGAGCTGAACTCGATCTGCAGACGGCGAGGGAGATCAAGCGAGTGGTCGGTCTTCAGCAGGTAGGCGACTCCGCCCTTGCCTGACTGCGAGTTCACGCGGATGACTGCTTCGTACGACCGCCCGAGATCCTTAGGGTCGACCGGCAGATACGGGACAGCCCACTCAACATCATCGATGGAGACCCCGGCAGCATCGGCGTCGGCCTGCATGCGCTCGAAGCCCTTCTTGATCGCATCCTGGTGCGACCCCGAGAAAGCGGTATACACGAGGTCGCCGGCCCAGGGGCTGCGCTCGGGCACACGAAGCTGGTTGCAGTATTCGGCGGTGCGGCGCACCTCGTCGAGGCGTGAAAAATCGATCATCGGGTCGATGCCCTGCGTGAACATATTGATGCCGAGAGCAACGAGGTCCACGTTGCCCGTACGCTCGCCGTTGCCAAAGAGGCAGCCCTCGATGCGGTCGGCGCCAGCCATGTAGCCAAGCTCGGCAGCGGCTACCGCGGTACCGCGGTCGTTGTGCGGGTGAAGCGAGATAATCACGTTTTCGCGGTGGTTGAGGTGACGCCCCATCCACTCGATCGAGTCGGCGTACACGTTCGGTGTGGCCATCTCGACGGTCGACGGGAGGTTGATGATCACCTTGCGCTCCGGCGTCGGCTCGAACACCTCGAGCACCGCGTTGCAGACTTCGACAGCGTAGTCGAGCTCGGTACCGGTGTACGATTCCGGCGAGTACTCGTAGTAGACGTCAACGTCGGGACAAATAGATTCCGCGGCTTTACAGAGCTTCGCACCCTCGATGGCCATCTGCTTGATGCCTTCGCGGTCAGAGCGAAACACCACGTCACGCTGCAGTATCGATGTCGAGTTGTAGAGGTGCACGATGGCCTGCTTGGCTCCGATGAGCGACTCATACGTCCGATTGATGAGGTGCTCGCGCGCCTGGGTGAGCACCTGAATCGTGACATCGTCAGGGATCGCGTCTTCTTCAATGAGCTGACGGACAAAATCGAAGTCGGTCTGGCTCGCAGAGGGGAAGCCAACCTCGATCTCCTTGTAGCCCATCTGCACGAGCAGGTCGAACATCACGCGCTTGCGTTCGGGACTCATCGGATCGATGAGGGCCTGGTTGCCGTCACGGAGGTCGACTGCGCACCAGCGGGGAGCCTCGGTGATCTGCTTCGCGGGCCAGGTGCGGTCAGGCAGCTCGACGGGAATGATCTCGTGATAGGGGCGGTAGCGGTGAATCGGCATACCAGAGGGCTGTTGCGTGTTCTTCATGACGTGTCCTTCTTCGTTACGTTCGCTCAGCCAAACACAAACACCGCGACGAGGGAGGCCTGAGACTGAAACTAATTCGAAGTCGAGGACTCGTCGCGGCAGCTAAGAAGAAGCGAGCCGAACAGCATGGGATGAGTTTAGCGTAATCTGGACCATATGCGAAAACATTTCAGAATCGGTTCGCTTCTGCTCGCAACGGTTGGGCTCGCTGCCGTCACTGTTTTCGCGTCGTCTCCGGCTCACGCCGACGTCGACGACTTCTCCTATGACGCGTGGCACGTTTCCTACCAGGTGAGTGCCGACCCGAGCGGCCGAGCCGTTGCAGAGGTAACAGAGACAGTGTCTCCTCGCTTCCCGGAGACGGATCAGAACCGCGGGATCGTGCGCGGCATTCCCGTGAGCTACGAGAACGTCAACACGGATCCGCGCGATTTCACGGTGACGGACGCTGCCGGCGCGCCGGTTCCCTTCGAGATCGACGAGGAGGACGGCTTTCGGGTTGTTCTCGTCGGTGACGATAGTTACGTCCATGGGCTCCAGACCTATGTGATCAGCTACACCATTTCCGATGTCGTTCTGGACAGGGATGACGGCGCGGCCGATGAGTTCTATTGGGACATCATGGACTTCGAGCACCAGCAACCGATCGAGCAGTTCAGCGCGGACCTCGTCTTTGCGCCCGAGCTGCAAGACGCGATGACAGGCAATATGCGCTGCTATGTTGGCGCTCCGAACAGCGAGGACGAGTGCTCGATTGGGGGCGAGGGAACCGCGACCAATCCAATCTCCCTCTCGGGAGTGGAGCTCGGCCCTGAGGAAGGCGTGACGGTCGCGGTAGGCATGGTTCCGGGCACGATCGTGCAGCCGCCCGAGCGCCTGCCCAACTTCGCGCTCGATGGAGTCCCAATGATTGTGGGAGGTGCCGGGCTCGCTTCGACGGCAACTGGCATTGCGCTGGTCACCCGGTTCCGCAGACAACGACGAACCGGTCGAGGCACGATTATCGCTCAGTACGATGTCCCGGCAGAGCTGCCACCACTCATCGCCGGTCCGATTGTGGGCAGTGCTGTCCAGTCAACAGCGACCCCGCAGATCCTTCACCTCGCAGTCATCGGAGCGACCCGGCTTGAGGACGGCGAGCCCAAAGGCAAGAAAAAGAAGAAGACGTCGCAGGTTGTTCGCGTGGTTGATCCGGCGCGAGCCGTAGATGAACTCGACCAGCTCACCCTGGAGGCGCTCGTGCCAGGAGCGGTACCGGGCGCGACAATGACCATTCCGAAGGAGAGCACGAAGTTCGCGGAGAAGCTGACCTCGCTCACTCTTGCCGGAACCGCAGCTGCCGAATCGCGTGGATACATTGAAAAAGCACACGCTCCGGGCGGGCGGGCTGCTGGGTACACGACGCTCGCAATC
>JAGNOB010000142.1 GCA_017990305.1 Leucobacter sp. | reverse complement strand
CCTGCGGTCGCGCATGGGCAGCGATGCGGTCGTGCTCGAGCAGCTCGAACATGTCGCATGGGGCAGCATCGACCCGTTCTACGAGGCGGTCGTCGAGGCCACCGAGGAGGCCGTCGTGAACGCGCTCGTGGCCGCGCGCGACACCGTCGGCAGGTCGGGGCACGCGAGCTTCGCGCTGCCACATGAGGAGGTCCGGGCCGCTTTCAGCTAGCCGAGCTGACCTCTGCGCGCACGGTCATGTAGCGTGCGCTGGGCCACTAGCCCGCCCCTTTCGGGCACGGCCCTACGCTTCTTAGACTCGGGATCATCGCACCGCACGGCGGCGCGCAGGCAACGACGCCCGAGAGGACACACAGCTATGAGCGCACCACGGCCCACCGCGCATCACACCCCAGATCCCGGTCTGAGCCGCCGAACGCTGGGGGCGCCCGCGATCACGTTCATGATCATCGCGGCCTCCGCCCCGCTCACGGTAATCGCCGGCGGCGTTACGACCTCGTTCGCCGTGACCGGATCACTCGGTGTCCCACTCGGCTTCCTCGTGATAGCGGTGATCCTCACCGTGTTCGCCGTCGGCTACACAGCGATGGGTCGGCACATCACGAACGCCGGCGCGTTCTACGCGTACATCTCGCAGGGCCTCGGCCGCGCAGCAGGAGTTGGCGCCGCGCTCATCGCCCTCGTCGCGTACAACGCGATGCAGATCGGCATCTTCGGGCTGTTCGGTTTTCAGCTGTCGATGTTTCTCGAAACGAAGTTCGGCATCGGCACGCCGTGGTGGGCATGGATTATTGGCGGTATCGCGCTCGTGGGAGTGCTTGGCATGAACAAGATCGACGTCTCAGCGAAGGTACTCGGGGTGCTTGTCGCACTCGAGTTTCTCGTCGTCATCGTCTTCGACGTGTACGCGATTGCTGCCGCCCCCGAGGGCGTCTCGACCGCGACGCTGAACCCGGCAGAGTTGTTCGGGCCGTCGCTGGGCATCGTCTTAGTCTTCGGCGTTGCCGCGTTCATGGGGTTTGAGGGTGCAGCGATCTACGGTGAGGAAGCGAAGGATCCGAAGCGCACTGTCCCGCGTGCGACCTACGCGGCCGTGGCGATCATTGGCCTGTTCTATGCGTTCAGCGCGTGGGCGTTTTCTGTCGGCGTCGGGCCGTCGCACATCGTCGCGGCATCGCAGGAGTCAGGCCCCGACCTCATGTTCGTATTTATGTCGGACCACGTGAGTGTGCTTTTCGTTGACGTCATGAACATCCTGTTCCTCACGAGCCTGTTCGCAGCTCTGCAATCATTCCACAACGCGGTCGCGCGGTACTTCTTTTCGCTCGGACGCGAGGGCGTGCTGCCCGCTTGGTTCGCGCGCACGGGCCCGTCGGGCGCACCATGGGCCGGGTCGGTCGCGCAGACGGTGATCGCACTCGTTGTCACCGCTGGCTTCGCCCTCGCCGGCGATGCTTTCGGCGGGGCCGCCGCCCTCGGTGAGCAGAGCTTCCTCTACCCGGTGCTCACGATGTTCACCTGGCTCACGAACACCGGCGCCATGGCGCTCGTGATGCTCATGGCGGTGATTGCCGCGGCGGTGATCGGGTTCTTCGCGAAGGATCGACGAGGGCTCGGGCTCTGGCCAACCGTTGTCGCCCCCTTGATCTCCGGAGCCCTTCTCGCGTGGGTATTCGTCATGATCATCGCGAACTTTCACGTGCAGATGGGCCAGGAGTCACCGGCGCCGAGCACATACGTGCTGCCCGTCATCGTCGCGCTTGCGGGCGTCATCGGAGTCGTGTGGGGGCTCGTGCTGCGCGCCACACGGCCGGCGATCTACGAACGGATCGGTCGGGGAACCGAGCCAGGTGCCTACGGTACTGAGCTCGTTGACGTCGTTGCGACCGACGGGACCGACGGGACCGCCGGAACCGACGGAGCGTAGCCGCGTCCGGGATGCCGGACACCCGCGAGCTGGGGAGCGTTGTGTCGCTCCCCAGCTCGCGATGTGATGGAGTCACCTGATCGAAAGGACCCATCATGGCCCTCCCCGGTGCACGCCCAGTCCGAGCCCCGCGCGGCACGGAAATCTCAGCGAAGAGCTGGCAGACCGAAGCTCCCCTCCGCATGCTCATGAACAACCTCGATCCCGAGGTTGCCGAGCGCCCCGACGACCTCGTCGTCTACGGCGGCACTGGCCGCGCCGCCCGCTCCTGGGAGGCCTATGACGCGATCGTCGAGACCCTCCGCGATTTGGAGGACGACGAGACCTTGCTCGTGCAGTCGGGTAAGCCCGTCGGCGTCTTCCGCACGAACAAGTGGGCGCCGCGCGTGCTCCTCGCAAACTCCAACCTCGTCGGCGACTGGGCAACGTGGCCCGAGTTCCGCAAGCTCGAGGCCGAGGGCCTGATGATGTACGGTCAAATGACCGCGGGCTCGTGGATTTACATTGGCACGCAGGGCATCCTCCAGGGCACCTATGAAACGTTTGCAGCTGCTGGCCGAAAGCTCCGCAGCCAGGGCCGTACACCTGCCGTCCTTGGCAAGGGCTCACTTGCTGGCACCATCACCCTCACCGGTGGCTGCGGTGGCATGGGCGGCGCGCAGCCGCTCGCGGTCACACTCAATGACGGGGCCTGTCTCGTGGTCGACGTCGAAAAGACCCGGCTCGAGCGCCGAGTCGGCAAGCGCTACCTCGACGAGGTCGCAACGAACCTCGACGACGCGCTTGCAACGCTGCAGCGCGCAAAAGACGAGCACCGCGGCTGGTCGGTCGGCCTGGTTGGCAACGCGGCAGAGGTGTTCCCCGAGATCCTCCGCCGGCACCGCGCTGGCGAGATCACAATCGACCTGGTGACCGACCAGACGAGCGCGCACGATCCTCTCTCGTACCTGCCGATCGGCTACGAAGCGAGCGAGCTGCTGACCCGCGCCGAGGCCGACCCGGAGGGTTTTACCCGTGACGCGCAGGCGTCGATGGCGCAGCACGTGCGCGCAATGGTCGAGTTTCAGGATGCCGGCGCCGAGGTCTTCGACTACGGCAATTCGATCCGCGACGAGGCTCGCAAGGGCGGCTATGACCGCGCGTTCGAGTTCCCCGGCTTCGTTCCCGCGTACATTCGCCCTCTATTCTCCGAGGGTCTCGGCCCGTTCCGCTGGGCCGCGCTCTCGGGAGATCCCGAGGACATCCGCGTCACTGACGCAGCACTCAAGGAGCTGTTCCCCGACAATGCGCACCTGCACAAGTGGCTCGATGCAGCCGCAGAGCGCGTCGAGTTCGAGGGCCTGCCTGCGCGCATCTGCTGGCTCGGCTACGGTGAACGCCACCAGGCGGGGCTGCTCTTCAACCGCCTTGTCGCGGAGGGCAAGGTGCAGGCCCCAATCGTGATCGGCCGCGACCACCTCGACTCGGGATCCGTCGCGTCGCCGTACCGCGAGACTGAGGCGATGGCCGACGGCTCCGATGCGATCGCCGACTGGCCGCTGCTCAATGCCCTCACCGCGGCATCATCTGGTGCGACCTGGGTGTCGATCCACCACGGTGGCGGCGTCGGTATCGGGCGTTCGATCCACACCGGCCAGGTGTCTGTCGCCGACGGCACCGAGCTTGCGGCTGAGAAGCTCGAGCGGCTGCTCACGAACGACCCTGGCATGGGCGTGATTCGGCATGTCGATGCCGGCTACAAGCGTGCTGCGGACGTCGCGAAGGAGCGCGGCGTGCGGGTACCGATGGAACCGACGATCCGTAACACCGAGACGGCCTGGTAGGGCGGCATGGTAGGGCTCCTGGTAGGACTCCTGGTAGGACTCTTTCTGGAAGGACTGTACTCATGACGCGCACACTGCTGATCGACAATATTGGCGAGCTCACCACCAACGACGAGTCGCTCGGCGACGGCATCGGCGGGCGGATCGCTGCTGCGGCGATCATCGTCGAGGGCGACAGGGTCGCCTGGGTTGGCCGGGCGGCCGAGGCTCCCGCGGCCGACGAATGCTTCGACGCGGCGGGCGGGGCGGTGCTGCCTGGCTGGGTTGACTCACACACCCACATGGTGTTCGCGGGCGACCGCACAGCCGAGTTCGAGGCGCGCATGGCCGGCGAGTCGTATGCAGCAGGCGGAATCAACGTCACGGTGGATGCGACACGGGCTGCTTCGGACGCCGCACTCGCGGCGAATCTCGAACGCCTGGTGGTCGAGGCTCGTCGTGACGGCACGACGACAATGGAGACGAAGACAGGGTACGGCCTCACGGTCGCTGACGAGGTGCGTTCGGCTCGGGTCGCGGCTCTCCACGCTGACGCAGTTACATTCCTCGGCGCGCATGTGGTTCCCGCTGGCGCGGATCCGGCCGATTACCTTGAACTCGTCACCGGCGACATGCTCGACGCCGTCGCCCCGCTCGTGAGTGCCGTCGATGTCTTCTGTGAGACCGGAGCGTTCGACGAGGCGCAGACGCGCAGGATTCTCGAATCCGCGGCGGCGAAGGGGCTCGCGACTCGGGTGCACGGGAACCAGTTGGGGCACGGGCCGGGCGCGCGGCTCGCTGTCGAACACGGCTCGCTCAGCGTGGACCACCTCGGGTTCCTCACGAACGACGACATTGACAGCCTCGCCGGGTCATGGGCGAACGGCGGCCGCGGTACCGTCGCGACCGTGCTCCCTGCGTGCGACCTCTCGACGCGGATGCCGCTCGCGCCTGCCCGCGCCCTGCTCGATGCGGGGGCTACTGTAGCGATTGCGTCGAACTGCAATCCCGGCACGTCGTATACGAGCTCTATGGGTTTCTGCGTAGCGACCGCGGTGTTGCAAATGGGACTCACTGTGCAGGAGGCGGTGCGCGCGGCCACTCTCGGTGGCGCGATCGCTCTCGGGATGGCCGAGGATGGCTGGCTCGACCCGCGGGGCACTCGGCAGTCGCGCGTCGGAACGCTCGGTGTCGGCGCGCGCGCCGACCTGCAGATCCTCACTGCCCCCTCGGTCACGCACCTCGCGTACCGCCCCGGGATGCGGCTCACCGGGGCGGTCTGGCGGGCGGGCGAGCGCCTCGTTTAGGCGGTTTCCCGACGATCGGCCACAACCTTGCCGCGCCGGATCGTGAGCACGTTGCGGGTCTGCCAGATCTCGTTGTCGGGCGCCGCGAACGGGTCGCGGTCGGCGAGCGCGAGGTCGGCTGGCCGGCCGGCCTCGATCACGCCCGGCGACCCTGGCGTACCGAGCAGCCAGTGGGAGACGCGCGTGTAGCCGTCGAGCGCGGCCGCGAGGCTGAGGGCCTCCTCCGGCAGCAGCTTTGGCGTCTCGGTTTCCCCCGGCGCCTGCCGGTTCACGGCGACGTGCAGCGCTTGCCAGGGATCCGGCGTCGACACTGGCCAATCCGATCCGAAGGCTAGCGTCGCTCCGCTCCGAGCAAGCGAGCCAAACGGATACTGCCAAGCGGTGCGTTCCTCGCCGAGGATCGGCAGCGTCAGCTCAACCATCTGCTGTTCGAGTGCCGCCCAGAGCGCTTGGCAGTTTGCGACTACGTCGAGCTCCGCGAAGCGCGGCACATCGACGGGGTCGACGACCTGCAGATGGGCGATGTGGTTGCGAACACCCGCACGGTCGGCAGCGGGCACCGCAGCCACCGCGTCGAGCGCGTACTTCGCCGCCCGGTCGCCGATCGCGTGGAAGTGTGCGTTGAAGCCGCGCGCGTTGAGCTTCGGCACGAGCGAAATGAGGTCTTCGGCTGAGA
>JAGNOB010000141.1 GCA_017990305.1 Leucobacter sp. | reverse complement strand
CCCGATGAAGTCGGAAGGAACCGTCGGTTCACATGAATCAGCCCACCACTGACCACCTTGAGGCCTGGAACACAAAGCAGGCGCTGGCGGAGCGAATGATTCCGCTCATCGGTCAGCTGTACCGCGATCACGACATCGTTATGTCGGTCCACGGACGTAGCCTCATCGGCCGCTCAGCTATCGACATCATCCGCGCACACGGATATGCCCGCAAGATCGACGATGCTGAGCTTTCAATCGCGGAGACCTCCGCAATCGTCGAAGCACTCACCGCAATTCAGCCTGGCCCAGTCTCGCTCGACCTCGCGCTGCTCGCAAACGGCTTCCGTGACTCTGGCACGAGCGACCTCGAGGCGTACCTGCGTGATGAACTCGCGCCAGCCTTGAATGCCCAGCCTGCCTCGGGCCGCGATGTCGTGCTCTACGGCTTCGGCCGTATCGGTCGCCTCCTCGCCCGCATCATGATCGAGCACGCTGGGAGCCACAACGGCTTGAACCTCCGCGCTATCGTCGTTCGCAAGAACGGCGAGCATGATCTCGTGAAGCGCGCGAACCTCCTGCGTCGCGATTCCGTTCACGGCCCCTTCAACGGCACCATCAAGGTCCTTGAGGATGAGAACGTCATCCTTGCCAATGGCGTGCGCATTCAGGTCATCTACTCAAGCGATCCTGCGGATGTCGACTACCAGGCGTACGGCATCGAAGACGCGATTCTCGTCGACAACACCGGCCGCTGGCGCGACGCCGAGGGCCTCGGTCAGCACCTCGAGAACAGCGGGATTTCACGCGTTCTACTCACGGCGCCGGGCAAGGGTGACCTGCTCAACGTCGTGTACGGCGTGAACAACGACAAGATCAGCGACGCTGACACGATTCTGTCGGCAGCTTCCTGCACGACGAACGCGATTACCCCGGTGCTGAAGGTCATGAACGACACCTTCGGGGTGAAGCAGGGCCATGTCGAGACCGTGCACTCGTACACGAACGACCAGAACCTCATCGACAACTTCCACTCGGGCGACCGCCGTGGCCGTTCGGCTGCGCTGAACATGGTCCTCACCGAAACCGGCGCCGCGAAGGCCGTCGCTAAGGCGCTCCCAGAGTTCGAGGGCAAGCTCACGGGCAACGCCATCCGCGTTCCGACACCGAACGTCTCGATGGCTGTGCTGAATCTCCAGCTTGAGCGGGAGACCTCTGCCGAAGAGATCAACGAGCTCCTCGAGCAGGTGTCACTCACCGGCCATCTGCGCACCCAGATCGACTTTGTCGAGTCGCCCGAGATCGTCTCGACCGATTTCGTCGGCTCGAACCGTGCGGGCATTGTAGACGGGCTCGCAACGATCGTTACCGGCTCCAGCGCAGTGCTGTACGTCTGGTACGACAACGAGTACGGTTACAGCTGCCAGGTGGTTCGCATCATCGAGCAGCTTGCAGGTGGCCACCCGTTGCAGCTTCCGGCGCTTTCCAAGTAGCAGCCGGCAGAATTAACACACCCGAACAGGAAGGAACTCGCTATGTCCGAGAAGTACCTCATCGGAGTTGACGGATCCGATCACAGTCGCGCAGCACTCAAGTGGGGGCTCGCCCGCGCCGCGGACCGTGGAGCCACCGTCGAACTCATTCACGTCGCAGACGATTCCTTCCTGTCCGAGAGTGTGGCATTCCTCTCCGAGGCGCAGGCGGCCTCGGAGCAGATGCTCGCCCACGAGATCGAGCGTTCACGCACCGAGCTCGGTTTCACCGGAGAGATCACTGGTACCGCCGTCGTCGGTCACCCCATCGCCGAAGTTGAGGCCGCTTCGAAGCATGCGGATCTCCTTGTGCTCGGTGCTCACTCGGGCGGGAAGTTCGCCGGTTCGGTGTTCGGGACGCGCGCGGTGAAGGTTGCCGCTGTCGCACACTGCCCGGTCGCGGTCATTCCGGCGGAGCAGGATGAGCGTGGCTCTGGCGTCGTTGTCGGCGTTGACGGCTCAGAAGCGTCGAAGCGTGCTATCGCGTTTGCCGCGGAGGAGGCGTCGTTCCGCGGTGTTCCGCTCGTTGCGGTGTACGCATGGATGCCTCCGCTCACTCCTGGCCTGGAGTACCTCTGGAGCGAGGAGCTCGTCACCTCCCAGCAGGCCGCCGCCGAGGAGTCGATCGCTATCGGCACGGCCGGACTTGCCGAGCGGTACCCAGACCTCGAGGTGCGTCGCGAGATCGTGCAGGCTCCCCCGGTCACCGCTCTCCTGCAGGTCGCGGAGAATGCCGAGATGGTGGTTGTGGGCAGCCGAGGCCGAGGCGGCATTTCGCGTTTGCTGCTTGGTTCGGTCAGTCACGGCGTGCTGAACTCGCTGCCGTGCACGACCGTGGTTACCCGCGCAGAGTAGGTACAAGTAGTGAGTGACGGTTTCCGCGTCCAGCGTGTGGTCACCTCTGGCGTACTCGGGGCTGGGCGCCCCGGGTACCCGCCAGGGGGTATCCCTCTGGAGAACAACGTCTTCGTCGTCGGCGATGACAAGACTGCGCTGATTATCGACGCAGCGCACGATGCCGACGCTGTCGCAGACGCAGTCGGCGAGCGTGACCCGCTCGGGATCCTGCTCACCCACGGCCACGAGGATCACGTCAACGCAGCGATCGCGCTAGCTGACAAGCTCGACACGCATCTGTATCTTCACCCAGCAGATCTATTTCTGTGGGAAGAGACGCACGGGATGGAGCGGCTACCTGACTTTGAACTTGCTGACGGGGCCGTGTTCTCCGTTGCGGGAGTTGAACTCGTGACGGTTCACACTCCTGGACACACCCCGGGCTCGGTGTCGTTCTACGCGGGGTCGGTCGGGACGCTTTTTTCGGGCGACACACTCTTTGAGGGTGGCCCTGGAGCGACGCGCTGGGAATACTCGGATTTCACGCAGATCATCGAGTCGATCAATTCTCGGCTGCTGACGCTTCCTGCAGTCACGACAGTACTCCCTGGCCACGGTTCGGCAACGACAATCGGTGCAGAGGCGCCGCAGTACAAGGCCTGGATCGAGCGCGGCTGGTAGTGGTGCACAATAAAGGGGGCCCGTGGCGTTGCGCCACGGGCCCCCTTTGTTTCGTTCCGGGAAGCCCGAACTGCCCGCGGCACCTAGATCTTGTCGCCGAGCTGCCTAAACGTGCGGTCTATGTAGCTCATGGGATCTGCCGCGTCGCCGAAGTGCGCGTCGAGCACGCCTGCGACCACGATGACCGACGAGCCGACCTCGAGCTGGTGCAGCGAGCGGCAGCGCAGCGCGACACGGACGTCTCGGAGCAGGGGCTCCCCTGTCGGCAGCATCTCCCAACCCTGATCTTGGGTGAAGCGTTCGGTCCCTGATACGGCGAAGGTCTGCGCGATCTCCGCATGGCGCGCATCGAGCAGGTGGACGATAAACGAATCGGCGTGGAGCACCCCTCCGGCACTCCCAGTCGCGCGCGTGACCGAGAACGAGAGCGCGGGCGGATCCACCGCAACGGAAGCGACGCTCGAGACTGTCAGCCCGACTGGCCCTTCTGGGGTCTGCGCTGTGATCAGCCCGACTCCGGCTGGATGATCACGAAAGGCCCGCTTCAGCGCGTCGCCTGCTTCAAACTCGTTCATCGAGGACTCCATGCTTCTCTTCAACGCCCACCGGGGGCCGGTGACGCGGCACTGATGCCACCTAACCCAACCGGGCAGGGCCCCGCGCTATTCCCGGCGCGGCGTACGCGCCAATTGTCCGCACGAACACCATGAGCCAGGCAAACAGCAAGCTTGCTGCCATGAACTCGGTGCCGGTGAGGTTGTAGTAGCCGAAGGGAATCCACAGCAGCACCGCTACGATAATCCCGACCACGACGATGAGCGAGAACACGCCGAGATCTCGCGGCACGTCGACGATGCGTCGCAGCGCTACGAGTACAAAGACCGCGAACAGGACGAGCATGCCGGAGGCGGCTCCGACGTGGATCACGATGTTCTCTGCATCAGGGACGAAGCCAGCGATTGCCATGCAGATACCGATACCCGCGAAGAGCCAGCTTAGGGTGCGTACGAGCCTGGGATCGTCTGCCTCTCGTGCGTGCAGCCCGCACTGAATATCACGGCCGATGTAGTTGGCAAGTACTGTGAGCAGGAACCCGGTGATGATGAGTGAAACGTTGAACCGGTACCCAGCGGCACCGCCCTCGTTGCCGAGCTGCGAAAAGTGGAGCTGCCACCACGACGTGTCGGGCGAAGTCACCATGCTTGCCATTGTGCCGATGAAAAGCTGCATTGTCGCGAGCAGCGCAACCGACTCGGAGCGCACCCGAGAGCCGGCGAGTGCGCCAGCGTAGGTCATTGCGGCTGCTGCAGCGCCCGAGAGGACTCCACCGCCGAGTGGGTCGACGGTCAGCCCCTGGAATCCAAGCCCAAACAGGCTAGCGATCGCCATCGTCGCGAGGTAGGAAAGCATGCCAGACCCGAGCGTGAGCGCGAGCACGTCGAGACCACGCTTGAGGGGCGGCAGTTCACGCCGCCAGGCGTCTCGCCCCCTGCGCGCTTCGAGCGAAAACGCGACCGCGAAGGCAAGCCCGGCTCCAACCCCTGCACACCACGCGCCGATATTTCCGAGCGATCCGCTCCCGGAAAGTGGGAGGCGAGTACCGGCCATCAGGATTGCGGTGAGCCCAGCCCCAAGCACAAACGCCACGACGGCCCACTGTGTTGCGCGCGCTTCGATGACTGCCCGCTCACTTCCCAGAGCCACGCCCGGGATGTCGCTATTGCGAAGCTCCCGGGGCGGGTGTGTCGGCTGGCCTGCGGAGTGCGCGGAATCTGAAGCCACGCCTGCTTCGCCTTGTAATGACAGGCGTGTCGGCTCTTCTGACGCTGACGCAGGCAAGGAATCTCCATTCGCTTCGGGCAACACGCGCCCAGCGGGATTCGTGTGCGACGCGATTCCACACTAGACTGATCGAGTTCGCTTTTGCGAGCGGAGGGCCTGTAGCTCAGCTGGTAGAGCGCCACGTTTACACCGTGGATGTCGTCGGTTCGATCCCGGCCGGGCCCACCAAATCACTTAAAACGGGAGTCTCAGACTAGTCTGAGACTCCCGTTTTGCGTTTCGCTGGGACACTCCACGTTGCATTCTCGCGGTCGTGCGACTTCCCTCCGCCACCGCCTCTCATACGTTCACCGGCCACGGGTCTTCTGGGCCTTCCGGTCTCTCGGGCTCCGGTCATAGACTCAGGAGACGAGGCGGCAACGGCCCACGGCAAGCTGACTGTTGCGAACGCCAACACTTCGAGGGGAACGGAGCTCCAAAGGATGACTGACCCAAACCGCGTAGTTGGCGGGCGCGAACGGGGCCCAGCAATGGGCACTGTGATTCTTTCTTGCGTGCTAATCGCAAGCGGCGTCGCGCTCTTCATAGCTCGTCTCGCGACGTCAAGTCTCAGCACACTGGGCATCATCTCGAGCCTCCTTTTCGTGTTGCTCGGGTGCACAACGGGCTGGCCGGCGCTGCAGCGCGTGCGGCGCAACAAACGCTGCGAGGCCGGCGTTTAGCGCGCCCGCAACATCCTCGACTACTGTGCGGGCGTCTCGAGCTCACGTAAGAGCCGGGGTCTCACCCCGTACCCCGGATGCGAGCCTGCAAGTGCACTCGACATATCCCGGCGGAAGCTCAGCTACGCCCACTCACGCGCCCCTCTGCGGGAGCGGCCGCCGAGACTGCGTCCGAACCCTCCCGCGTGGCGCGCGAGGCGACGCTGTGCAAAGATAGTCCCTTGC
>JAGNOB010000140.1 GCA_017990305.1 Leucobacter sp. | reverse complement strand
AGCGTGGGCCCACGTCTCGACAATGCGCATATCTGCCATCGTCCGCGGAAGCATCGGCGACCCCAGCCACGCGACCCTGCCCGACGGGTCGGCATCCGCGAAGGCCTGTCGAAGCGCCTCACGGCCCGCACGCCACTCGCGCAACAGCTGCGGAACCGGCAGCGTCGCACGCTCACGCGCTCCCCTATCAACGAAGCCGCTGACATCGCTAGACGCGACCCGGGCGACGAACTGAGCAAATCCGGGATCCCTCCGCAACGCCTGCAACGACAGTTCGTCGCTCCACGCAAGATGCCCAATCTGGTTCGCAATATTCCAGCCGCGCGCAGGGGTCGGGCGCAACCATCTGCGGGGAGCCAGATCACTGACCGCCCGGTCAAGCGTGTCAGCAGCCTCCTCAAGCACAGTCAAGGTCTGCACAATCTCCATCTCGGCACCTCTCACGTCTGGGGCCCGCATGAGCAGGCCAGCTCCATGGGTGAACACCGCACCGAGTCAGCGCACCACGAGACAATGCCACAACTGTACGTTATGTCTACTGCAGTCGACAAGCCTCAGGTGCGCGCAATGATCGCCCCTTGACCATCGTCAGCCTCAACGCGCAGCAGCTCAGGAACGCAATATGGCCGCAACCAGCACCCGGTGCTGAAGCTACGGCCATATTCACTATGCAATGTGCCCTGGAGAGGAATCGAACCTCCGACACCTTCTTTAGGAGAGAAGTGCTCTATCCACTGAGCTACCAAGGCGTAAGGCGCACGCATGCGCCAAGCAACGAGTCTAGCGCACCGGGGTGCGCTAGGGCATGTCAGCTAGACACAAATCGGCGCGGTCGCGCGAACGTGTTCCACTGACAAAACGCAAGAGGGGCGCAGCTCGTAAGCTGCGCCCCTCTTGTCATCAAGCATTTAGCTCATGCGAACAACCTGCGTGGGCAGTCCAGCGTAAGTGCTGAGGCCCGCGACAACGGTCGTACCGCCGGTCCATCCGCCGTGCACGGCCTGGCCGCCACCGATGTAGACGGCAACGTGAGGTGCGCCTGGCCACATGAGGAGGTCACCGGGAGCAAGAGCCGTGGTGCCGTGAACGTAGTCAACCGAAGCACCGTAACGGAAGAAGTCGTTGACGCCGTGGTCGTAGCCGCCAGCATCGCGACGCTCGCTCTGGCCGATAGCTGCGAGCGCGTTCTGCACAAGGTCGGTGCAGTCCTGGCTCACGCCAACCTGGGCAAGGGCTGCAGCGACGAGGCCACTTGCGCCCGAACCAGCAGGAATCTCAGCTGCCTTCGGAGCCGCTGCTGCCGATGCGTCGCCGGCCGGCTTATCGCTGTTCTGCTTCGCTGCCTCGAGCTCCTTGGAGCGCTTCTCAGCCTCAGCGACGAGCTTTTCACGACGCTCCTGCTCAGCGACCGACGTGTCGACCTCGAGCGGGATGTCATCAATCTGGGTAAGCGCGGGACCAGCGGTGACCTTAATCGACTGTGATTCGGCTACTGCCGCGACCGGCGCTTCCGTGTCGTTGAACGCGTATGCCGGCAACGCGAGCGTGCCGAACATTGCGAAAGTGAAGACGGCGGCGCCGCTCACCTGTGCGATCTTCTTGACCTTCGCCTTGGACGATACTGCGGGGTGAGTCGCAGCTACGACCTCGGTATTGGGCTGTGAATTCACGAAATATCTACCTTACGTTGGTGCTTTTTTTGCGACCCTGAACCGGCCGCGAAGCTAAGACTTGACCAAGCCTAACCGAACATCACGAAATTGTCACGCTTGGATTCGAGCTACTAAATGACGCCCTGCTCAAGCATCGCCTGAGCCACGGTAACGAACCCTGCAGAGTTCGCGCCCAACACGTAATCTCCGGGTTTTCCGTAGCGCTCGGAGGCCGAATAGCAGAGTTCGTGTACGTCTCGCATGATCTCGTGCAGCCTGTTTTCGCTCTTGTCGAAGTCCCAGCGCGATCGTGCGGCGTTCTGGCTCATTTCAAGCGCTGAGGTGGCTACACCGCCTGCATTCGCCGCTTTGCCCGGGGCAAATAGCACGCCTGCGTCCTGCAGCAAGTCGATGGCCTCTGGCGATGTGGGCATGTTCGCGCCCTCGGCAACAGCACGCACACCATTCTTCACAAGTGCGCGAGCGGCGTCTTCTCGGAGCTCGTTCTGTGTCGCACACGGGAAGGCGAGCTCAGCACGGACGTCCCAAATACTGCCGCCCTCAACGTAGTGGGCACTCGGCCGGCGCTCAGCGTATTCGGAGATTCGCGCACGTTCGGTTTCCTTGACCTGCTTGAGCAGATCGACGTCGATCCCGGCTTCGTCAACGATGTAACCGCTGGAGTCAGACGCTGTAATGGCGCGGCCCCCAAGCTGCTGCACCTTTTCGATGACATAGATGGCGACATTGCCCGAGCCTGACACGATCGCGCGGCGCCCTGCGACACCATCGCCCGCCCGCGCGAGCATCTCCTCCGCAAAAAACACGGCCCCGTAGCCGGTGGCTTCGGTGCGCACCTCTGCGCCGCCCCACCCTTTCCCCTTGCCGGTGAGGACACCAGACTCGTACTTGTGCGTCAGCCGACGGTACTGCCCGAAGAGGTACCCGATCTCGCGCGCACCGACACCAATGTCGCCGGCAGGCACGTCAGTGTGCTCGCCAATGTAGTGGACGAGCTCGGTCATGTATGCCTGGCAGAAACGCATAACCTCGGCATCGCTCTTGCCCGCGGGGTCGAAGTCAGATCCGCCCTTGCCGCCGCCGATGCGCTGAGACGTGAGCGCGTTCTTGAACACCTGCTCGAATCCGAGAAACTTCACGACGGAGAGATTCACGCTCGGATGGAAGCGAAGACCGCCCTTATAGGGGCCAAGAGCAGCGTTGAACTGGATTCGGTAGCCGCGGTTCACTCGGACGTTGCCACCGTCGTCTACCCATGGCACACGAAAGAGCAGCTGCCGCTCGGGCTCCACAAGCCGCTCGAGAATGCCGTGTTCAATGTATTCGGGGTGCTCGTCGAGCACAGGAGCGAGGGTTTCGAGTACCTCGCGGACGGCCTGCAGAAACTCTGGCTCCCCCTGGTTACGACACTCGACAGCTTCGAGAACGGCGCTCAGGTGCGCCTCCGACGTGGGAAGTGACAATGCTGTCTCCTCGGGGTCTCAGCTCCATTGGAAATGGGCTCGCCAATACTGGCGATTTCGAACGTCTACGAATTTCTCGTAAATGTAGACGCCGCCTCATCTATGAGACGAAAATGTGTGCCGCCACCTCCACAGGAATGTCGATGGCTTCACTGTTTCCTTCCACTGCCACACGAACAAGATCGCCTGTGCGGGTGAGAGAAGCTGTATTGCCGGGAACCACGCCGGCGGTTGAGAGCTGGGCAAGCAGCTCGGGCTCGTTCTGCGCCGGCTCAGCCAGGCGTCGGATGGTGACTCGAGTCGGGTTGTGCGGCTGGGCAAGCCAGTCGATGATCCCGACTTCATTTCTGTCGAGCGGCGGGGCCGGCCGTGCACCGAGCTCTTCTAGCCCTGGAATACGGTTGCCGTACGGAGACACGGTCGGACGGTCAAGGATGCTCAGCAGCTTCAACTCGACCTGCTCGCTCATCACGTGCTCCCAGCGGCATGCCTCTTCGTGCACGAATTCCCACTCAAGGCCGATGACGTCAGCGAGCAGCCGCTCAGCGAGCCGGTGCTTGCGCATGACACGGATTGCCCGCGCCCGCCCTTCTTCAGTGAACTCAAGCTGTCGATCGCCAGTTACGATCACGAGCCCCAGCCGCTCCATCCGAGCAATGGTCTGCGAAACCGTCGGGCCAGAGTGGCTCAGTCGCTCCGAGATGCGCGCGCGCAGCGGCACGATGCCTTCTTCCTCGAGCTCGAGGATCGTTCGAAGGTACATCTCGGTGGTGTCAATCAGGTCCGTCAATGTATACCCCTACAAGCCGTCTGCGTATCCCCAGCTTACGACATCTCGGGCGCGCACTCACGCAAGAGTTCAGCCACTCGGCCACAGTATTCGGCCATGGCCACCAGAATCGCGGTCGGTCCATGGCGGCACGAGCACCAGTTACTCCCTAGAATTGGGCGTATGGCCGCCATAGAACTTCCATCATCACTCATTCCCGCCGACGGACGTTTTGGTTGCGGCCCGTCGAAGATCCGCGACGAACAGCTCGCATTCCTCACCAGCCTGCAGCCGACGGTGCTCGGCACCTCTCACCGCCAGGCACCCGTGAAGGATCTCGTTGGAAGCCTGCGCTCGGGGCTTGCCGATCTCTTCCGCGCACCCGAGGGCTACGAGATCCTCCTAGCCAATGGCGGAGCGACCTCGTTCTGGGATTCGGCTGTTCACTCGCTGATCTCGCGCCGCAGCCAGCACCTGACGTTTGGTGAGTTCGGTGCGAAGTTCGGTATCGCTGCTGCCGCCGCTCCGTTCCTCGAAGAACCTGTGATCCGACAGGCCGAGCCGGGTTCGCGCTCCGAGATCCTCCCCCAGTCAGGTATCGATCTCTACGCATACCCACACAATGAGACGTCGACGGGCGTGATGGCCGAGGTGCGTCGCGCATCCGGCCCCGATGTCGATCCGGGAGCACTCACCGTGGTCGATGCGACGAGTGCCGCCGGCGGCATCGACTTCGATGCCGCTGAGACCGACGTCTATTACTTCTCACCGCAGAAGAACTTCGCGTCGGACGGTGGTCTCTGGTTCGCCCTGGTGTCACCCGCTGCAATTGAGCGCATTGAGCGTCAGACCAACGGTGATCGCTACATCCCGGAGTCGTTGAACCTCGCTGGTGCCGTCTCGAACTCGCGCCTGAACCAGACGCTGAACACCCCTGCGCTTGCAACGCTCGCGCTCATGGAGGAGCAGGTGCGTTGGATCAACGACAACGGCGGCCTCACCTGGGCTTCAGCGCGCACCGCCGAGTCCTCCGGTGTGCTCTACGACTGGGCTGAAAAGTCCGAGGTCGCGACACCGTTCGTCACCGACCCTGCGCACCGCTCGCAGGTCGTCGCGACGATCGACTTCGACGAATCGATCGACGCTTCGGCGATCTCAAAGGCGCTTCGCGCCAACGGGATCGTTGACACGGAGCCCTACCGCAAGCTGGGCCGCAACCAGCTGCGCATCGCGACCTTTACCTCGATCGACCCCGATGACGTGCGCACGCTCACCGGCGCGATCGACTACATCCTCGATCGACTCTAACGGCGCGTACTAACGAATACGAGGGGGCCTCCTGCTACGCGCGGGAGGCCCCTTCTGTGTCTCGCGCAGGAAACGGGCTGGCGCTGGGCAAGCGGCGTGTTAGGCTGAACGCGTTCACTGAACTAGTTCACTTTAATCATTTGCCCGGAGGTTTGGATGCGCTCACGCCAGCTTCAACGCCGCACATCAGTCGCTCAGGTGCTCGATGCGGCCGAACGACTCTTCGCCACATTCGGGTTCGCCGATACCACGGTCAAGGACATCGCCGCTGCCGCGGGCCTCAGCGTCGGAACAGTCATGTCAGTCGGCGACAAAAACGCCCTACTCGTTTCGGTTTTTGACAATCGAATAGCCAAGATCCACAACGCCCGGCCCGTAGACACCACAGCGCGCGCAGCCCCGTGCGCAGAGCGGCTTACCCTCCTTTTCAGGCCATTCGCAGAACTCTTCACCCAACAGCCGAAGCTCAGCCGCAGCTATGCGAGCATTCTCGTAAGCGGGCAGCACTCTTCCCGTGTGTTCTCCGAGCTCGCAGGCACGCTGACTG
>JAGNOB010000001.1 GCA_017990305.1 Leucobacter sp. | reverse complement strand
TCCTGCTTCTCGGCGTCGCGCTGGCGGATCTCTTCGACGACCGTGTCCAGGAAGTCATCGACCTGATCGAGATCGTAGCCATCACGGAACTTCGTGATCGTGAACTTCTGATTCACTACATCTTCAGGAGTTAGGGCCATCGTTAAATCTCTTTCTGTCGGAAGGATCGCTTACGCGATCAACACGTCAAAGCTAGCAAACTCTCATTGAGCTTACGGGGTTTACACCCAGCTCGGGATAATCCTGAGCAAAATAAGGCAAGCAAACATGGTGAGGAACCAGCCAAGGTCAAGCGCTACCTGGCCAAGCCGGATGGGCGGAAGCACCTTGCGGAACAACCGAATGGGCGGGTCAGTGACTGTGAATACGGCCTCGACAATGATTGCGAGCACGCCCTTCGGGCGGAACCCACGGGCAAGAACCATCACCCAGTCAAGGATAAACCGCGCCCAGAGCATGAGGATAAAGAGCCGCAGCGCGATGCTGACTACGGTTCCGAGTATGTACAGAATTTCCACTATGCGGAGGGTGCTACGAAGAACGAATCGTCGGCTTCAGTCACCGGCTCGTCACTGCCCACTTCGATGTGCTCCGGCGTGAGGAGGAACACCTTACTGGTGACGCGCTCGATACGACCGTTCAGCCCGAGCGTGAGCCCGCTTGAGAAGTCGATAAGGCGTTTGGCCTCCTCGTCACTCATGCGGGAGAGGTTCATGATGACGGGGATGCCGTCACGGAAGCTCTCGGCGATCACCTGGGCGTCGCGGTATGCGGTGGGGTGAACCGTAAAGATTTCGTTCATTGCCTGTGGGGACTGGTTACGGACAGGGGTGACCCGGCGCAGTGGAGCAACGGGCGGGCGAGCCGCTTGATTCGGCTTCACCGCGGTGGGTGCCGAGGGAGCCGGCTCGCGCTCGGGCGTTGCCTGAGCGACAGGCTCTTCTTCAAGGCCTTCCTCGGCTAGTCCGAGGAACACCATTGTCTTCTTCAACGGGTTGCTCATCTGTTCTCCCAACGGTTGTGTGCCTCGAGACTATCTGGCATCGGGGCGGTTTCCGGTGATTGCACTCCCGATTCGCAGGTGTGTCGCACCGGCCGCAATTGCCTCAGCGTAATCGTGCGTCATACCGGCAGAAATCGCTGTGGCGCCCGGAGCAAGGGAGCGCACCCGCTCGGAGTATCCCGCGAGACGCTCGAACGCCGAAGCCGCGGGCTCCTCAAGCGGCGCAACCGCCATGACTCCGCGAAGCGTGAGAGCGTCGGCGCCGAGAATCTGCTCAGTGAGCGATTCAATCTCAGTCGGAGCAGCGCCGCCGCGGCCGGGGTCATCTGTCAGGTTGATCTGCAGGAAGACGTCGAGTTGCTTATCGACGCCGGCGAGCGCGTCGACAAGCCGCGCGCGGTCGATCGAGTGGATAGCCGACGCGTATTGCGCCGCTTGCCTGGCCTTCTTAGTCTGCAGTTGGCCGATGTAGTGCCAGTTCACGTCAAGACCGGCCAGCGAAGCGGATTTTTCCTGCGCTTCCTGATGCCGATTCTCTCCGACGTCGCGCACCCCGAGACCCGCGAGGGCTTCGACGAGGCTCGCCGGGTGGAACTTCGTGACGACGATCAGCGTCGTCTCGTCGGCAGACCGCCCGGCGGCGCGGCAGGCGTCAACGATGCCTGCCTGCACCCCGTGCAGCCGCTCCGCGAGACCTTCGTACGCCGGCGATGCCTCAGACACGCTCACAACATCCGCCTACCGCAGGAAGGCCGGGATGTCGAGGTCATCGTCATCGTCACCGTCGAACGCGGGGTCACGCAGCTGCTCCTCCACGGGCGGGTGCGCAAGCGCCCCACCAAACTCGGCGGACTCCGGTGCACGCTCGGCGTCGACCGCCGTTGCGCGTGCGCCGACAGCACTCGCTGCGGATGCCTCTTCGATGCTCTCGACGTGACCTGCGCGACGGCCACGATCAGCCGCGGCAGTGCGAGTCTGAACGACTGGCTCGTCGTCAAAGCCAGCAGCAATGACGGTGACACGCACCTCATCGCCGAGGGTTTCGTCGATGACGGTACCGAAGATGATGTTTGCTTCCGGGTGCACGACGTCCTGCACGAGCGTGGACGCCTCGGTGATCTCGCTCAGGGCGAGGTTCGAGGAGCCCTGGATCGAGAACAGCACGCCGTGCGCGCCCTCAATCGAGGCTTCGAGCAGCGGCGAAGCGACGGCGAGCTCAGCGGCCTTGATGGCGCGATCCGCTCCACGTGCGGAACCGATGCCCATGAGGGCAGAACCCGCGCCCTGCATGACCGACTTCACGTCTGCGAAGTCGAGGTTGATCAGGCCCGGGGTGGTGATGAGGTCAGTGATGCCCTGGACACCCGCGAGGAGCACCTGATCGGCGGCCGCAAAGGCGTCGATCATGCTGATGCCGGGCTCGCTGATCTCGAGAAGGCGGTCGTTGGGAACGACGATGAGCGTATCGACGGCCTCGCGCAACGTGTTCACGCCGGCGTCGGCCTGGGCAGCGCGGCGCTTGCCCTCAAAGCTGAAGGGTCGGGTAACGACACCGATGGTGAGCGCACCGATCGACTTCGCGATCCGCGCGACCACGGGTGCGGCACCGGTGCCGGTTCCGCCGCCCTCGCCAGCGGTGACGAACACCATGTCGGCGCCCGCGAGCGCCTCCTCGATCTCTTCCGCGTGATCCTCAGCTGCGCGGCGGCCAACCTCGGGGTCGGCGCCTGCGCCGAGCCCGCGGGTCAGCTCACGGCCGACATCGAGCTTCACATCTGCGTCGCTGAGGAGCAGTGCCTGGGCATCGGTATTCACCGCAATGAACTCGACGCCGCGAAGGCCGAGCTCAATCATGCGGTTCACAGCGTTGACTCCGCCGCCACCGACTCCCACAACCTTGATCACCGCGAGGTAGTTCTGGTTCATGGCCACCTGGTCCCCTCAACTCTAAAGTTCGAGCAACATTAAAGTTCTACTTGAACTTCAAAGTTAGTATTGCCGTATACGCTTTCGTCTCAACGTTATGGCTCGCACCCCTGACAACCCCGTCGACACGCCGCGAAGTTACTTGAAGATCGGTGACTCGGTCGACGAGACGTCGATATGGGTCACCGGTCGATCCTTCAGCGAGACGAGCATTGTTTCGAGCACAAGTGATTTTCGCTTCGTCTCGTCGGGGTTTCCCCAGAACACTTCGATGCCAGATGCAAGATTCAACGTCACGTCCTGCCCGCTCACCGCATTCACTGAGGCAAGCTGCGCCCGCAGCGAGGCTGGCATGTCACGCACAACCTCCGAAGCTGCGAGGAACCCCTTGGAGGAGGTTACCTGCAAGCCTTCACCGCCGAGCGGCACCCCCTCAGGGCGCTCCGCGACCTCCCCGACGAGCACCCCTGCGGCGTCGTACAGCCGGAAGGCGTCGCCTTCCTGCAGCGCGATCGTGGGAACCCGCTCCTCTATACGCACAACCAGTGTGCTGGGCGGCACGCGCTCTACAGCGAAGCGCTGGATAAGCGGAAAGCCTTCGAGCGCCCGCAGCACGTCGTTCTCGTCGACGAGCGCGAGCGGAACGCCGTCGAACTCGCTCAGCGCAGCCGTAATCTCCTCGACATCGACAGTCGTTGCGCCCTCAATCTTGATGTCGCGAACCGACATGATCGGGGTCAGCGTGCCAAGCAGCACAAACAGGACAAGCCCGGCAATCGTGCCGAGCACGATGAACACGCGCCTCCGCCGGCGCCGTGCCCCCGACGTGAAGCGACGGGTCTCGCGGCGCTGGCGGCGTTTGCTGCGTTGCTCGGCCACGCGCAACCGTTTCTCTGCGGCCTTCACCTGGTCAACTTCGCGGGGCTCTCGTCGGAGCTGGAGCATGCCCCGGCTCCCGGCGGGAGCGAGGGCAGCCGTCTCAGTCTGGTCAGCGTCGGGCACTCCGGCATCCGACGCGGCAGTGTCGCTACCGCCTGATTCGACGCCTGATCCCGTCTCAGCTCCCCCACCGGTGCGAGCTCCCGGCCGCACCGTGCGACCGACACTACTCAGCCTGTCGAGCACGCCAGGGCGTTTGGCGACCGCGACAGGCTCCCCCGTTGCTGGTTCCGGCGGGGCGGCGACTCCGTGGCCGTCAGGTGGGGTGCCCGTCTCCTGCTTTTCGCGCGGCTGTCTGCCGCGCTTTTCGGCAGCGTCGGGCTCGGGCTGTCGCTCGCGTTCTGCCCGTTTGTCGAAGCCGCCGGGCCGTTTCACGCGGCTCCGGGCGTTCCGCTCAGCGCGTCGATGAGCTGCGGCACGATTCGATACACGGTTCCTGCGCCAACGACAAGCACGAGGTCACCTGGCTCGGCAAGCTCAACGACCTGCGCGACCGCACTGTCCCAGTCTTCGACGTAGCTCGCGCGGCTGCGGTCGGCAAACGCGTCGGTCACGAGCGCCCCCGTTGTTGCGGGGTCGGGCGCCTCGCGCACCCCATCGATCTCCAGCACGAACGTGTGGTCCGCGGCGGCGAATGCCGCCGCGAAGGCCTCATGGAACATGCGCGTACGACTGTAGAGGTGCGGCTGGTGCACGACGATCAGCTTGCCGTCGCCTGCGACGCTGCGCGCCGATTCGAGCAGCGCCGCGACCTCAGTCGGGTGGTGCGCGTAGTCGTCGTAGACCCGCACGCCAGCTGGCTCACCGTGAAACTCAAAGCGGCGGTGTGTGCCGGTAAAGCCCGCAACTGCGCGAAGTGCCTCCCCCGGGTCGAAGCCGAGGCCGGTGAGTAGCGCGACCGCCCCGGCCGCATTCACTGCGTTGTAGCGCCCAAAGACGCCCAGCTGCTCGGTGAACCGTTCGCCGTCGATCTCGAGTTCCAGAATCGCGCGGTCGCTCGTGTCGACTGAGACGATCCGCACGTCGGCGTCCTGGGCGAACCCGAAGGTGCGCACCGGAGTCGCTGGCGCGTCAGCATCGGCAGGGTGCTCTGACCGGAGGCTCGAGAGCACCTCGAGCGCGCCGGGGTCGTCTGACGAGATCACGAGCAGTTCACTCGCCCCGCGCGCGAACTCTACGAACGCCGCCATGAAGTTCTCACGAGACCCGAAGAAATCGAGGTGCTCGGGGTCGACGTTCGTAATGAGCGCGACCTGCGTGTCGTAGATGAGGAACGACTTGTCGCTCTCGTCGGCCTCGATAACGAAGAGGTCGTCAGTGCCGGCCGCGGACGCCGCACCAATTCCCGCGATGACGCTGCCGTTCACGAACGAGGGATCTTGCCCGAGGCCGCGCAGCGCGGTCGCGAGCATGCCTGTCGACGTGGTCTTGCCGTGCGCACCTGCAACCGCGACGAGGCGCTGAGAGCGAGCGAGCCATGCGAGAGCCTGGGAACGGTGCAACACCGGCAGACCGAGCTCGCGCGCTCGAAGGTATTCGGGGTTCTCAGGGGATAGCGCCCCGGTGACGACGAGCGTGTCGGCGTCGCCGACGTTTTCTGCGGCGTGCCCCTCAACGACGCGCACACCGAGGGACTCCAGCGCCTGCGTGCTGTAGTTCGATCCGCGGTCTGATCCGGTCACTTCGACGCCAGCGGCGTGCATCATGTGTGCGATCGCGCTCATTCCTGCGCCGCCGATGCCGACGAAGTGGACCCGGCCGAGATCATCGGGGATCTCAAGCTCAAGATCAGGGTAAATCATCAGGGGCCTCCTCAGCGCTTCGTGTCGCCCCGCACACGCAAGCGCCCTGCAAGGGTGCGTTCGAGACCACCTAAGCGTATCGCGCGCGCCCCGCCGTACGCTTCGAATCGCGCGGCGGGGCGGCAGCGCAGCAGTTACGCGTCAGGCCGCTGACCGCCCGACCTCGCTGTGCGGGTCGCTGTTGCGTGCGCGTCGTTGTCGGAGGGCACGAGCGGCACAGCGAGCAGCGGCGCAACAGCCACAATTGCGAGCGTGGCTGGCATGCCGAGCAGCGCGATCAGTGCTCCGACAGCAGGCGGCAAGAGCCCGGAAGCAAGGAACTGTCCTGTGTTCTGCGTGCCGAGCGCCCGGCCCGACCAGCGCGGCCCGGCGATCTCAGCGACGGCGGTGAAGGCGAGGCCGTTGTCGGCGACGCTCACGCAGCTGACGATCACGTATGCGATCGCGGCGGGGATCGCCCAGTCTGCCCACCCAAACGCCGCCGACAGCATGAGCAACGCAGCGCAGGCTACTGCGATCACGCGGATCGGCCGCAGTCGAGAACCAGCCTTGTCGCTCCAGACGCCCGCGGCGATACGCCCGCCGGCACCGATGAGCTGGGCCGCAGCGACGAGCGCGCCGGCAGCGAGCTCACTCCAGCCAAAGCCGATCACGAACCAGACGAGCCCGAAGGACGAGAGCACGAACTGCGGGATGACGAGCAGCACCGAGACCGCGTGGATGCGGGCAAGCGTGCCCGACTCGCGATACGGATTGCTGTTCACCGCGGCGAGCTTTTTCGCGGCGATTTGCGGATCGATTACAACGAAGAAACAGGCGATCACGCTCAGCAGGGTGAGGATCCCGCCAAAGGCGAGGGCGCCAACGATCCCCCACGTGTTCGCGAGTGCTGGAACTGTGAGCGCCGCGACGGCGGTACCGATGGGCTGGCAGGTCTGCCGGATGCCCATCGCGAGACCGCGCCGGTCGGCGGGGAACCACCCGGTGATGAGTCGCCCGCTCGCGTTGTTGATGCACGCCGACATCGCGCCAGTTCCGAGGAGCGCGATCCCAAGCCACACATATCCTTCGGCGAGCATCGATGCGACCACGGCGATGGTTGTGAGCGTGAGCCCGCTGAGGAGCACTCGGCGCTCCCCGAAGCGGTCGGTGAGTGCGCCCCATGCGATGAGCGTGAGCACGAGTCCGAGGCTGGGAGCACCAGCGAGTACGCCAGCGCCGGCGAGAGTCATACCTTCGACGGCGTGAAGATACGGGATGAGGAAAGCTGGAGTCGCGGTGGCTACGGTTGTCGACGCCTGCCCGAAAACCATCACCGCGAGCATCGCCCAGGACCGCGCGGCGATTGGCGCCCCGTTAGCGGGCTGCAAGAGCTTCACGCACAAGCTCGTAGAGCTTCGCGGTGCCGTCAAGAGCGCCGGCGCCGCGAGCCCGCTCCGACATCTCGGCGAGTCGGGCGCTGTCGCCAAGCAGCGGCAGTAGCGTGCCGGTCACCCATGCAGGCGTGAGTTCAGCGTCGTCGACCATGAGTGCACCGCCGGCGGCAACCACGCCCGCTGCATTCGCGCGCTGCTCACCGTTGCCGTGACTCAGCGGAACGAACACAGCTGGCACGCCGAGCCCGGAGAGTTCGCTGACGGTCGTCGAGCCCGCACGTGAGATCGCGAGATCGCACGCCGCAAAGGCGAGGTCCATGCGGTCGCAGTACTCGATGACTTGGTAGCCGGGCACGCCGGGATCCTCGATCTCGGTCAGGCCGCCCCAGACGTGCAGTACTTGCACGCCAGCGTCAACGATCGCGCGAGCCGACCCCGAGATGCCGCGGTTGATTGCGCGCGCCCCGAGCGATCCCCCGGTCACGAGCAACGTTGGCCTCTCGGCGTCAAAGCCGAAGTGGTGGCGCGCTTGCGCGCGCAGCCCAGCGAGGTCAAGCTCCTCGATCTCTGGGCGCAGTGGCATACCGGTGACTCGAGCGTTCGGGATTGGTGTGCCGGCGAAGGTGACGCCGACGAACTCCGTCGAACGCGCGCCCAGTTTGTTTGCCATCCCTGGCTTCGCATTTGCCTCGTGGATGACTGAGGGAATTCCCTCCTTCGCCGCGGCACGGTAGGCCGGAGCAGAGGCGTAGCCGCCGAAGCCAACCACAACGTCAACACCGCGCTCGCGGATGAGCGCACGCACCTCGCGGATCGCACGAAAATACTTCGCGGGGAATGTCAACGCGTAGCCGTTCGGGCGACGCGGAAAGGGCAGCCTGTCGATCGTCGAAAGCTCATAGCCGCGCTCGGGCACGAGCCGCGCCTCAAGCCCTTCCTTCGTGCCGAGCACCACGATGTCCGCGTCAGCTTCGCGCGCCCGAATCCGATCGGCGAGAGCGAGCAGCGGGTTCACGTGGCCGGCGGTGCCACCGCCGGCTAGAAGATACGTCGTCATACTAGCTATCGTGCCACGAATGCGTCGTCGCCAAGTTCCTGTCGGTGCGCATTTGCGTCTCGCGCGACCGAAATCACGACGCCCATGGTCACCAGACATGACACGAGCGCGGTGCCTCCCGAGCTGATGAGCGGCAGCGGAACTCCGAGAACTGGGAACAGTCGGATGACGACGCCAATGTTGATGAATGCCTGTCCGACAATCCACACGAGTGCCCCGCCCACGACAGCCCTGCCGAACCGGTCACGAGCGCGCGAGATCACGCGGAGCATCAGCACCGCGAGAGCGATGAAGAGGCAAATCACGAGCATGGCGCCTACGAAGCCGAGCTCCTCGCCGATGATCGCAAAAATGTAGTCGTTATCGGCTGCTGGTAGCCAGTTCCATTTTGCCTTCGAGCCGCCGAGGCCAACGCCAAACATGCCCCCGTTCGCGAGCGCCCAAAGACCGTGTGTCGGCTGCCAGCCGATACCGGTGAGGTCGTTGCTTCCGCCTGAGTGTTCGAACAGACGGTCAAGTCTGTTTTGACTCGTCACAACAAAGAAGAAGACTGCGATGAGTCCGCCGACCACGATGATGCCGAGCGACTTCCAACTCACCCCGCCAAAGTACATGGCACCGATCACGAGGCCAGCCATGACGAGCACGGTGCCAAGATCGCGGCCGCCAAGCACGAGGCCGAGCGCGAGCAGCGCACCGGGCACGACGATCGGCACGAGTTCGTGCGATACCTGCCCGAGATACTTCTCCTTCTTCAGGAGAACGACACCGATCCAGACGACGAGCGCGAGCTTCAGCGCCTCAGACGGCTGGGCTTGTATGCCGCCGATGAGGATCCAGTTCCGGTTACCGCCGACGGCGAACCCGAGTGGCGTGAACACCAGGGCTTGCAAGAGCAGTCCGGCTCCAAAGAACCACCATGCCCACCGCTTCCAGAAGTCGAGCTTCCGGGTTGCGGCGAAGACCATAAGTGGGAGCCCGAGCGCAGCAAAGACGAGCTGACGGGTGAACCCGCCCAGGGATCCCCTGTCCTGCGAATAGGAAGTGACCGATGAGGCTGAGAGCACCATGATGAGGCCGATGCCGGTGAGGAGCAGGGTGATCCCCCACAGCAGCGCGACGGTGCGGTCATTGCTGCTCTTGGGGCTTCCGCCGAGCGAAATCCGGGTGCCTGCGAGAGCAGGACGCGGTTTCCCGCTTCCCGCTCCCGGTTCCCCGGTTCGGCCAGCCATCGGCTACTCCGCGCCGTCCGACAGCTCGGCGAGGGCCTCCTGGAAGGCACGTCCGCGGTCTGCATAGTCCGCGAACTGATCCATCGAGGCAGACGCGGGCGACAGCAGCACGGTGTCGCCCTGCTGCGCAAGCGCTGCTGCTGCGCGCACCGCCTCGCGCATCACGTCGAGGCCCCGCTCGGCAAGCACCTCAGTGACGGTTACCTGTGGCGCGTGCTCGGCAAGAATCGCCAATACTTCGGTGCGGTCGGCCCCGATGACTACTGCGCCGCGCAAGCGCGCAGCGTGCTGGATCACCAGCGGGCTGATGTCGACGCCCTTGAGGAGGCCGCCGACCACCCAGACCACCCCTGAGAGGGCGCGGAGCGAGGCGTCAGCGGCATGCACGTTCGTTGCCTTCGAGTCGTCGACCCAACGCGCGCCGCCCCACTCACCCAGCTGTTGGGCGCGGTGCGGGTCGGGCGTGAAGCTCAGGATCGCGCTCGCGATCTCCGCTGGCTCAACGCCGCGTGCCCGAGCGAGTGCCGCCGCCGCCAGAATGTTCAGACCCATGTGGGGCTGGCCGATGCCGCGGTTCTCCAGCTCCTCGACAGTGACAAGCTCGAAGGCCTCGTCGCGCCTGCCCGCGTGGAAGCCGCGATCGATAAGAATCCCATCAACAACCCCGAAGCCGCTCGGCGGCGGCGAGTCGAGCCCGAAGCTAATCGCGCGTGCCCCCTCGACGACGTCGGCGTCCTCGACCATGCGTTCCGTCTCGAGATCTCCGCGGTTGTAGACGCAGGCGACCTGCGTGTTCTCGTACACTTTCGCCTTCGCATCGCGGTAGCCCGTGGCCCCGCCGTGCCAGTCAAGGTGGTCGTCGGCGAGGTTCAAGCAGACGCTCGCGTAGGGCGATATCGAGTGGACGCGCTCGAGCTGGAAGCTTGACAGCTCGACAACGAGCGCGTCGTAGCAGACGGGGTCGCGGAGCGCGTCAAGCAGCGGCGTACCGATGTTGCCAACGGGTGCAGCGCGGAGCCCGCCTGCGACGAGCATGTGCGCCGTGAGCTGGGAGGTCGTGGTCTTCCCGTTCGTACCGGTGACGCAGATCCAGTCGGCGATGCGGTCGGTCTTGTCCCGGAGGCGCCACCCAAGCTCGATGTCGCCCCAGACGGCAACGTCGCGCTCCGCGGCCCACGAGACCACGGGATGGTGCGAGGGGTAGCCCGGCGAGATCACGATGAGTTCGGGGGCGAATGCGTCAAGCTCGGCGAGTTGCGCGTCGTCGCTTTCAGCGAGGGCGCGCTCGGCGCCGATGACGTCAAGCAGGCGCTCGCGGTCGGCGTCGGGCTTGCCGTAGACGACCCGCACCTGAGCCTTGAGCTCAACGAGCGTATCGGCGACGGAGAACCCTGTCGCTCCGAGGCCAAGCACAGCAACCTTCAGGCCCGACCAATCGTGGTGCCAGCTCGTGAGCGCGTCCAAGCGGTCCTGCACGGCGGTCACTGACTCAACACCCATTCGGCGTAGAACGATCCGATGCCGACGATTGCGAACAGGCCTGCAATAATCCAGAACCTGACAACGATCGTCACCTCTGCCCAACCCTTGAGCTCGAAGTGGTGGTGGATCGGGCTCATCCGGAAGATGCGCTTGCCCTTCGTGACCTTGAAGTAAACGCGCTGCAGAATCACGGAGCCCGTCTCGATGATGAAGAGGCCGCCGATGAGCACGAGGAGCACCTCGGTGCGGCTGAGGATCGCGAGCGCGGCAATCGCGCCGCCGATGCCCATCGACCCGGTGTCGCCCATGAAGATCTGTGCTGGGTTGGTGTTCCACCAGAGGAAGCCCGCGACGCCCCCGAGGAAGGCTGCGGCAATGACCGCGAGATCCATGGGGTCGCGGACCTCGTAGCAGGCAGCCTCTCCGGCGGTCGTCGCGCAGTTCTGCGCTGCCTGCCAGAAACCGATGATGACGTACGATCCGAACGCGAAGATCGAGGCGCCGGCTGCAAGCCCGTCGAGCCCGTCAGTGACGTTCACTGCGTTGGTCGTCGCGGTCACGATCACCATGACCCAGAGGATCACGAGAATGGTGCCGGCGATGACGCCGAGGCTCATAAAGTCGAAGGGCAGGTCACGGAACACCGAAATGTGTGTCGACACTGGCGTCAGCCCGTGGTGATCAGCGAACTGCAGGCCGAGGAGCGCGAACGAGACTGCGATCACAACCTGGCCGACGATCTTCGCCCAGCCTCCGAGACCCGCCGAGTTCTGCATGCGCGTCTTCATGAGATCGTCGATGAAGCCGACGAGCCCTGCGCCTACCGCCATGAGAATGACAAGCAGTGCGGACGGCGACGGTGTCTCTCCCATGACGAGCTTGCCAACGAAGTACGCGATGACCGAGCCTGAAATGAATATGAGGCCGCCCATCGTGGGCGTGCCGCGCTTCGTCTCGTGGTCTTTCGGCCCGTCGACACGGATCGGCTGACCCCAGCGGAGCTTGTTGAAGCCGCGAACAAACAGCGGCGTCAGCAGCAGCGAATAGAGCAGCGAGAATCCTGCTGCGATGAGCATGGCAATCATGCGTATGCCTCCCCCAGGCGGTCTCCGAGGGCCTGCAGGCCCGCGGCGTTCGACGACTTCACCAGCACCGTGTCGTCGGCACGGAGCGTTTCAACTAGATAGCTAAACGCCTCATCTTGAGTCTCGAAGAACACGCTTTCGCCGTCCCAAGACCCCTCATTGATGGCGCTGATGTGCAGGTCGCGTGCCTCGCGGCCAACGACGACAAGCTCGCTGATCCGCAGCCGCACCGCCTGTAGACCGATGCGGAGATGCTCCTCGATCGTGTACTCGCCGAGCTCACTCATCGGACCGAGCACAGCGACCGAGCGTGCCCCGGGCTTCGTGATCTGCGCGAGCGTGCGAATCGCAGCACTCATCGAGTCGGGGCTCGCGTTGTACGCGTCGTTCACGATAGTGATGCCGTCGCGACCGCCGAGTACCTGCATCCGGCCTGGCGCGGCAAGCGTCGCTGCCTCCAGCTCGGCGACGACGTCATCGAGGCCGAGTCCGAGCGTGAGCCCGACCGCCGCAGCTGCGAGGGCGTTCATCACATGGTGCTCCCCGAGCACCCGGAAGGACACGCTGCGCGACGCTTCACCAGCGTGCAGTGTGAAGGTTGTCCCGCTCGCAGATGGCTCGATGTCGCTCGCGCGCACATCTGCGTCAGGGTGCTGCCCGAACCACAGCACGCGAGCGCTCGTGAGTTCGGCCATTTGTGCGACGCGCGGATCGTCGCGGTTCAGAACTGCAACGCCGTCGTCTTCGAGGCTGCGCACCATTTCGCTCTTCGCGCGGAACGTGGCTTCGATGCCCCCGAACTCCCCGGCGTGCGCTAGGCCGACCGTCAGCACGACTCCGATGTGCGGCCGTGCCATAGCGGTGAGGCGTGCGATCTCGCCCTCAGCGCTCGCTCCCATCTCAGCGACAAGGGTCTCGGTCTCGGTCGTCGCGCGGAGCATCGTGATCGGTCCACCGACCTCGTTGTTGAACGACTTCTCGCTCGCCACGGTCGGCCCCAGCTTCGCCGCCATCGTTGCCACGAGATTCTTCGTCGTCGTTTTGCCGTTGGAGCCGGTGATCCCGACGATCCTGAGCGCGCCGCGCTCGCGCAGCCGACCGACGGCGACGGCAGCGAGCGCACCGAGCGCATCGGTCGTGTCAGCGACGACGAGCTGCGTCACGGGTGTACCTGTTCCCGCGTTCTCGGAGTCGAGCCCGAGATCAGCCGCGCCGAGCTCACGTTCGACGACAAGCAGCGCTGCGCCGGAGCGCACGGCTTTGCCAGCGAACAGATGCCCGTCTGTGTCGTCGCCGCGGCGGGCGAAGAAGATCTGGCCAGCTTGCACCTCGCGCGAGTCGGTCTGGGATTCGCCAGAGACCACGGTATCGGCGGAGTCGCCTGGCGCGAGCACCAGCGATCCGCCCGTGGCGTCTGCGATCTCGGAAAGAGTGAGTTCAATCACGCAAGCAATCCTGCCTCGCGGAGCGCGCCGCGTACTTCATCCCGCGCCGAGTACGGGATAAACGCACCGGCGACCTCTTGATAGTCCTCGTGTCCGGGACCGGCATACAGAATAACGTCGCCAGGCTCCGCGAGCGAAATGGCGAGGCGGATCGCCGTGCGTGGATCGGCTTCTTCGTACAGCGTCGCATGTTTGGCAGAGCGGGCGCCCTCGAGCAGCTGTGCGCGGATCTGCTCCGGTGGCTCGCTGCGCGGGTGGTAGTCACAGATGATGACAGTGTCTGCGCCTGCAGCCGCGATCCGCCCCATCTCGGAGCGTTTCGTCGTGTCGCGGTCGCCGTCAGCGCCAAACATGAAGATGATCTTGCCCTCGGTCACCTCGCCCAGCGCGTCGAGCATGGCTTCGAAGGAGCCGGGCGTGTGCCCGTAGTCGACGAAGAAGCGCGGACCGGCCCCGCCATCAGTGATCTCCTCGAGTCGGCCCGGAATATGTACCGGGATAAGACCGTTCTCGAGACCCGCTTCGACCTGCGAGAACGGGATCCCCGCCTCGTGGAGCATGATGAGCGCGAGCGCAGCATTCTCAGCCATGAAGCGGCCGAATACGGGAACGCGGCCCCGGAAATGCGCGCCTGCTGGCCCCTGCAGAACGAAGGAAACGCCGTCGAGGTTTTGCGTGGTGATGGCGAGGTGCCAGTCCGCAGAACGACCGTACTCCGTCGCGAGGGTCGTGACTGGAATCTGCGACTGCTTCGCGAGCCGCTGCCCGTACGGGCCGTCGACGACGACAACGCCACGCTTGGCCCGCTCAGGGACAAACAGCTCGGCCTTGGCCTGGAAGTAGGTTTCCATGTCGCCGTACTCCTCGAGGTGATCCTGCGAGAAGTTGTTGAACGCGACAACGTCAAAGTGCACGCCGTCGATCCGGTGCCGCCCGATCGCCTGCGCAGAGACCTCGATGGCAACGCCCTCGACGCCACGCTCGACCATGCGTGCGAGAAGCCCGTGCAATTCGGACGATTCCGGGCTCGTGAGGTTCGAGACGATGACTTCGTCGCCGATGCGCCTCTCGGCCGTCGAGCTCAGGCCCGGAGTGATCCCGGCGGCCTCGAGCACCTGTGCAATGCAATACACGACGCTTGTCTTGCCGTTCGTGCCGGTGATGCCAAATGTCTTTGCGCTCAGTTCGTCGGTTCCGTAGACACGCGCAGACAGCTCGCCGAGGATCTCGCGGGGGTGACGGTCGATGACGAGGATCGGTAGCTCGGTCACTCCAGCAGCTGCGGCACGGTCGCGTCCTGCCGCGTCGGTGAGCATCGCAGCTGCGCCGCTCGCTGCGGCACTGCCCGCAAAGTCTGCACCGTGGTGTTTGGCTCCGGGCAGCCCCACGTAGAGGTCACCAGGCTGCACGTCACGCGAGTCGATGGTCACGCCAGTGACGCCCGCCTCGCCGACGCTATCAAGAAGTTGGAGGGAGAAGTGCTCTGCGAGTTGCGCGAGCGACACCTTCCGCGGGTGCTGAGGTCGGATCGTAAGATCACCGTTAGTGCTGGTCACGTGGAACCATCCTACCCAGCAGTCCCGGGCTCATCGCCAATCGGGAGCTTCTCGTACTTGCCGGTCGACGGCGAAATGTGGAACTTTCGAATGGTTGACTCGGCTGCGTCGTGGAACGCAGTCACTGCAGCCGCTGTGCCGTCGCCGCCATGCGGGAAGCCGATCGTCGCGACAATCACGTACTGCGGATCGTCCATCGGGAACATGCCTGCAAAGCTGTAGACGAAGTCGGTACGGTAGCCGCCCTGCCCGTCGGCTTGCTCTGCGGTGCCCGTTTTGCCGCCGATGCGGTAGCCGGGAATACCTGCCATGTCTTTGATAAGCCCGTCCGTGCCGATCGTCTCGAGCATCTTCTGCGTCTCCTTCGCCGCCTCGGGCGAAATCACCTTGACACTGTCGCCGTGGTCGAGCTCCTGCGCCTTGCCCTTCGCTGGCGCACAGCTTTTCACGACGGACGGCGGAATGCGCACGCCGTCGTTTGCGATCGTCTGGAACACGCCCGCGGTCTGCACGATTGTCGAGGTCAGCCCCTGCCCAAACATTGTGACGTAGCTCGTCTGCGCATCCCAGTCGGCGACGTCTGCGAGGAGCCCCGCGTCCTCAAGCGGGAGCCCAGCGTTCGTCGGCTGCCCAATACCGAACTTAGTGAGGTAGTCGTATCTCGTTTCCGGCGATAGCGAGCTACCCAGCATCGAAATACCGACGTTCGAGGAGTAAACAAGCGTTCCCGTGAGCGTCCAATCCTGCGGTCCGTGCTGGAACCAGTCGCTGAATGTCACTCCCGGCTGCGGCTGCCAATTCGACGGGGCATTAACCTTGGTCTCGGGCGTTGCCTTGCCCTGGTCGAGGAGCGCGGCAGCAGTGATCACCTTGAATGTCGAACCTGGCTCGTACGGCTGCACAAAGGAGCGCGCATTCAGCTTGTTCTCGTCCGAAGCGTTGATGTCGTTCGGGTCGACCGAGCCGTCCTCTGCAACGGCCAGCAGCTCGCCGGTCTTGATGTCTTGGATGACAAGGTACCCGTACTCGGCCCCAACGTTTTGCGTCTGTTCGTTGATGATCTGCTGAGACGCCCACTGCAGGTCACGGTCGATCGTCAGTTGTACGGTGCCGCCGTTCACGGCCTGCTTGGTCTGGACGACGCTGCCTGGCAGCTGTACGCCGTCGGCTCCACGCTCGTATGTCTCCGCACCGTCGATGCCGGCAAGGCACTCGTCTTGCGCTAGCTCGACGCCGGCCTGCGGCACCTCGTCCTGGCCCGCAAACCCGACCAGGTTTCCGCCGACTGCACCGTTGGGGTAAATGCGGCGGTGTTGGCTTTCGAACGTCAGCCAGGGAATGTGCAGAGCTTTGAGCTCTTGCAGCTGGGTGAGGTCGACGCCGCGCTTGACGTACGCGAAGTCTGACTTCTTGTCGATCGCGAGGGCATCATCGACGATCTTCTTGATCTCAGCGCCGCTCTGGCCTGTCACCGAGCCAATTTCGGCAAATGCCTGCTCGGCGGTGACCTCTACCGTGCCAGCTCCACGTTCGAGGTCTGGCCGGAAGAACTTGCGGGTTCCATCAGCGTCGACGTTCTTCGGTGACAGCTGCACGTCGTAGCGTTCATCAGTGGTCGCGAGGACGTCTCCGTTGCGGTCGACGATATCGCCGCGCACGCTCGGGATCGTGACCGGCACCGCGCGCTTCTCGTGCGAGTCCTCGTTCATCTGCGCGGCAGACACCATTTGCACGTCGATGAGGCGAATCATGAATGCGAGCGCCGTCAGCAGAACAATGGCGAACACGACGAGATTTCTGCCTCGCGTGCCGCTCAACGTTCGCCACAACACTCGATCGTCTCCTTTGCGCGCCGATGCAGTCGGCTAGTGGGTTTCTGGTGCTGGAAGTTTGCCTTGCCATGGTACGGCGGCCGAAGCGTCGATTGCTGGAGCCGACTGCGCGTTGCGCTCCGAAAGCAGCCCCTTCGCGTCGATCACCGGCAGGTTTTCCAGTTGCGCGTTGGGAACAAGGTTCTCGCTCGCATCACGCGTCGCCGACTCGAGCGTTCCCTGGATCGAGCCGTCGCTCAGGCGCATCGTCGCCGGTGCAACGTTCTGCACCATACCGAGTGCCCCGGCATTGACCACAAGGTTCTGCGGCGACGCCAGCTTGTCGAGGTTCTGCGACAGCACCCGTTCGACACGCCCCAGGTCTCGCTCTTCGATCGACAGGGCGCGGCTCTCGTATGCGCCCTGTGAGACCAGGATGCTGAGCGCGAGCTGCGCGGCAAAGATACCGAGGATCACGCCGACCGCGACGACCGCTCCGAGCACTGGGCTCTTGCGCTGTCGGGGGGCCGGCGTGGTAACCGGCCGTAGTCGATCTGCGCGCTCGCGCGGGGTCTCCGGCTGCGGCGCTGCCGCACCGAAGAGGTGGATCGGGTCCACTTCTACGGGAACTGTTGCGTTCATGACACTTCCCTTACTCGTTCAGCCGCACGGAGTCGTGCTGGGATGGCGCGCGGGTTGACCGCGCGCTCTGCTTCGCTTGCTTGTTCAGCACCCTTCGTGAGGATGCGGAGCTCTGGCCGGTGCTCGGGCAGCTCGATGGGTAGACCAGGAGGTGCCGTCGAGCGACTTCTCGCTTGGATGGCCCGCTTCACGATGCGGTCCTCGAGCGACTGGTAAGACATCACGACGAGGCGTCCGCCAAGGTTTAAGCGGTCGATCGCGGCGGGGATCGCGCGTTCGAGCGTCGCGAGCTCACCGTTCACCTCGATTCGAAGCGCTTGAAACACGCGCTTCGCCGGGTGCCGCTTGCCGAGCACCGCAGCCGGAGTCGCCTCCTGCAGCACATCGACAAGCTGGCTCGATCGGACGAGCGGCTCCAGCTTCCGCGCGGCGATAATTGCGCGCGCGTACCGCCCCGCGAGCGGTTCGTCACCGTAGCGTTCGAAGAGCTCCCGCAAGCGCCCCTCGGGCTCCTCGGCGAGAATCTCGGCCGCGGTACGCCCGCTCGTTTGGTCCATCCGCATGTCGAGGGGTGCGTCCTGTGCGTATGCGAAGCCACGGTCGGCGTCGTCAAGCTGCAGCGAGGAGACACCAAGGTCGAACAGTGCACCGTCGATACTCGACGCACCGGCCTCGCTTAGCGCGCGGTCGATCTCGTCGTAGACAGCGTGCACGGGTACGAATCGATCACCGAATCGTGCGAGACGCGCTCCGGCAAGCTCGAGCGCCTCGGTATCGCGGTCGAGCCCGATCACGGTGAGCGTGGGGAAACGCTCAAGCAGTGCTTCCGTGTGCCCGCCCATGCCGAGGGTCGCATCGATGACGAAGGCGCCCTCTCGTTCGGCGCCTGGCGCGAGGAGTTCGACGCAGCGTTCGAGCATGACCGAGGTGTGCAGCTCGGCTGGGTTTCGTGGGGTGGTTTCGTCCATGTGTCTTCCCGGCTAGAACATGCCGGGAATCACCTCCTCTTCGATGTCGGAGAAGACGGATTCCTGTTCGGTCAGGTAGGTCTCCCAAGCTGCTGCGTCCCAGATTTCGGCCCGCGAGCCGGCGCCAATGACGGCAAGTTCACGATCGAGCCCGGCGTAGTCGCGCAGGCCCTGCGGCACCGTGACACGGTGCTGCTTATCCGGGGTCTCAGGATGTGCTCCTGAGAGAAAAACACGGAGGTAGTCGCGGGCCTGCTTGGAGGTGAGCGGCGCTTGCCGAACTCGCTCGTGCATTGACGCGAACTCGCTCTCGCTGAAGACGTACAGGCAGCGCTCCTGGCCGCGGGTAATCACGAGCCCCTCGGCGAGTTCATCGCGAAACTTCGCGGGGAGAATGAGCCGCCCTTTTTCGTCCAGTCGCGGAGTGAACGTGCCAAGAAACATGGTCCACTCCCCTCCTCAGCCGTTACGTTTCTCCCACGGTACTCCACTTTCCTCCACTAATCACGCAGATTCGTGCACTTTGTCACGATATGACGCCAGGAGACCATACAAAAACACGTGGAGCAAAGTGGAGTAAAAACGGCAGATTTGGATGAGATTGGGTGCGCCGGCTATCGGGATCGCCCGCTGAGCGCCCGATTCGCGAGTGCGTAGCTCAGCCGCCAGTCGTTTTTGGGCATGAAAAAACGGGCCACAGCCAAGGCTGCGACCCGTTGGGGAGGAAAGTGGGGCGGCGCGTCTAGACGCTCAAGCGGCTACTGGCCACCCATCCGCTCATCCCAGCGACGCTCCATGCGATCCGAGAGAGATTCCTTTGATTCCGCCTGCTGGCGGGCGCTCGAGGCGAACTGCTCTGGCTCGACCTCGGTGCGCTTCGAAAACATCACCAGCACGCCACCGAGCATCGCGACGAACCCGAGAAGCCCCAGCCACAGCTGCTGCATCGCGGCGCCACCAATGAGCAGGCCGATACCTGCAAGCGCAAGCAGCGTGCCCAGCACGAGCGACCGGTAGTTAAACCGACGCGGAACGCCCGACGACGCAGGAAGCAAGTCGGCCTCGCTCTGATAAAGCCTGCGCTCCATCTCGTCGAGCAGCCGCTGTTCGTGTTCTGACAGCGCCATGATGCCCCCTTCACCCTCTAGAAAAGTCTTTCCTACCAGTTTACGGCTACGGCTGCCGGATAGGCTAGTCGGGTGGACGAAACGACGAGACTCGCAGGCCTTATACAGGAGCGACTACACGACACCATCGACGCGCATCGCGCTGACCTGGAGCCTTTGGGGCCCGATGCGGCACCGCTGCTCGACGAGGCCGCAAGTTTCCTCACTGGCGGCAAACGCTTCCGGGCGCTGTTTGCCGTGCACGGCTACCGCGCGATCCGGCCACTCGATATCGATGCCTCGGTCGATGCAGAGTTTGGAGCGCTCCTCGATGCGGCCTGCGCCCTCGAGCTCTTTCACGCCGCCGCACTGATCCACGATGACGTCATTGACCGCTCGGATACGCGGCGGGGCCGCCCTTCGGTACACCGGACGTTCGCCGCGCTGCACGAGGAGCACGGGTACCGCGACACTCCCGACCACTTCGGAACCTCGAGCGCTATCCTGCTCGGCGACCTCCTTCAGTCCTGGGCCGACCAGCTCATGTCGAAGGCCTGCGACGCGGCGCAGAACCGTGAGGCCGCTCGCGCTACCCGCGCCCACTTCAATCGGATGCGCAGCGAGGTTGCCGTCGGCCAGTATCTCGATGTGCTCGAGGAACAGCGCGGCGGCTTCGCGGAACACGCGGAAC
>JAGNOB010000139.1 GCA_017990305.1 Leucobacter sp. | reverse complement strand
GAGGCCCTCGACCGCAACCGAGCCGTCCTCGTTCCAGAGCGTGCCAAGCAGCTTCACTGCGGCAAGCATCGCGTCAGGGATCGCGCCGCCAAACATGCCAGAGTGCGTCGCGTGCGCCATCGTGTCGATCTTGACGTTGAAAGCGACGGCACCACGCAGGGCAACCGTGAGCGCGGGGGTGTCGATATCCCAGTTCCCCGAGTCGGCGACAATAATCGCGTCGGCCGCAAGCTCGTCACGGTTCTGGCGCAGGAAGTTGCCGAACGACTGCGAAGCCCACTCCTCCTCGCCCTCAATGAAGACCGCGATGCCAAGATCGAAATCGTCGCCCTCAGTGGCGGCGAGCGCGCGAATCGCCGACACGTGCGCCATGACGCCGGCCTTGTCGTCGGCGGCTCCCCGAGCGAACAGCCGGTCACCACGCCGAGTCGGCTCGAAGGGTGGCGTCTCCCACTCCTCGTCCTTGCCGGGAGGCTGCACATCGTGGTGTGCGTAGAGCAGCACGGTGGGTGCGCCGTTCTTCGGAGCGCGGCGGGCAATCACCGCGGGATGTCCGAGCTCGGGCTCAGCCTCATGCTCCTGCCCGTCTACGGGCGCACGGCGAATATCGACGAAGTCGAACACCCCGGTTGAGCGCATGAGTTCGGCGACCTTCTCGGCGCTCGCATGCACGTGCGCCGGGTCGAACGCAGGCCACGACACGGAGGGGATGCGCACCAGGTCGCACAACTCCGCAATGGTGGTGTCGAAGGCCCCGTCAATGTGCTGCTTGATGCCTGTTTCGAGCGCTTCGCTCATCGGTTCTCCTTTGTAGCCGGTCGGGCGCCTCCCCCAACAGGGCGCGCCATCATCACCCCTTAAGCCTAGCGAGGCGCGTGTCTGCTTTGATGGTCTCAGCGGATGATCATTCCACACCCCACTCGTGGCCGGCGACGACCGGCCACCGATTCATAAGGACACAACTATGTGCGCACGCGTAACCTGCGAAATCTGTTCGAAGCCGACCTGGGCCGGCTGCGGCGAGCACATTGAGGATGCGCTCGAGGGCGTAGCAGCGGCTGACCGCTGCGTCTGCCCCCGATAACCCGGGCAACGACCTTCAGGCTAGCCAGCTTCTCAGCTAGCCAGCCTCTCTACTGGCCCCGCCCACCCCGCTCAACAGGGATGTTCTCCGCGAGGTCACCCTTCTTCAACCGCTGAAGAAGGGTGACCTCGCGGAGAACACATCCTTTCGGCGTTAGGGCGAGAGGTAAGAGGTAGAGGTACAGGTAACAGGTATAGGTACAGGTACCGGGATTCTGAGGGACGGGGATGCGGACGGGTCAACCGCGGAGGGCCGACACCGCGAGGTCCGTGCGGTCGGTAATAACACCGTCGACACCGCTCGCCACGAGGTCGCGCATGAGCACCGGATCATTCACGGTCCACACATGCACCTCAACATCGCGCGCGTGAGCTTCACTGAGCAGCCTCGGGCTGAGCACCCGCACCGGCCCCTGTTTCACGGGAATTTGCAGGGCGTCAAGCCCGATGAAGGCGCGGTCCAGCAGCGCCGTTGAACGCATCGCCACTGCTGTCAGTACCTTCACGATGGCGCGCTGACCAGCCCCTGTCGCAGGAAGCGCACCGATCGGCGATGCTGCCTGAGCCGCCGCCAGTGCCCGGAGCCTGAGCCCGTCGGAAAAGCTGCTGATGAGCACGCGGTTGGGGGCGAGCTCGCCAATGATGGCGCCCGCTGGCTCCGCGACCTCAGCCGACTTCATGTCGATGTTGTAGCGCGCCTCCGGGAAGTCTGTGATCGCCTCTTCAAGTGTCAGCAGTCCGCCGCGGTCCGCCATCAGCTCGGTGAGCTCAGCCAGGCTTACGGTCGAGATTCGGCGTGAGTCTCCTAGCGTTCTCGTGAGGGTGCCGTCGTGGAAGAACACGACCGTGCCGTCGCTCGTGAGTTGGCAGTCGGCCTCCACATATTCGGCACCCGCGGCAAGGGCAAGGGATACTGCCTCACGGGAGTTCTCCACGATTCCTGCGGCGGCACGCTCGGCAGGAACGAAACCTCGGTGCCCGAAGATGCGGGGCTTGGGCCACTCTCCAAAGAATGGGTGCGTCATGCCTCCAGCATAGAACTCGTCCAGCTGTTTTGGGGCGCAGCCCTGCGACTTGGTCGCGGTGACGCGCCACTAGGCGCTAGCCGCCAGCCACTAACCGTTAGCGCGCTGCCTGTATCGCGGGGACCGCTGCGCTCTTGTCGAGAGTGGCTTCGCCGTTGTCTGCTGACGAAGTACTGACCGGTGTGACGGCGAGCGCGGTGCGGGTGGCTCCGTCGATCGCGAGAAACCCGCCGATGGCCGCGAGGAGTGCGACGAGGCACGCGGTAACGAGCGCGGCGGCAACGAACGTTGGTGGCTGCTTCAGTACCTCTGGAAACTTCATGCTTCCATAGTCCAACGGAATGAGCCGTCGCGCGTCACCCCCGAGTATGAACGGCATGGTACCCAGGTGCCACAGCGCGCGACGGCTCCGGGGGGGGGTTCCTGCCCCGCCCGCACCGCTGCTAGTGAGGTTCGCTGAGTTCGGCTTCGTCGATGACGATGAGGTCTTCCACCTGCATGACTTGGGGCGAGGTCACCTTGCCGAGTTCCGCGAAGAACAGTTCGGGGTCGAGCGCACGCTCGGGTGGGATCACCCCGGTTCGGACGATGTCACCACGCAGCACCAGCAGTGCGGCGATTGCCGCGGGGTATCCGGTGCTGCCGCCCATTCTGTGCGCAGGTAGCGCTGCGAGGTGTACTGCGGTTGCCGTGCGGCGGCCGCCCTTTGTGCCCTCCGCCATTGCCCACACGCTCGGCAAGCGCAGCCGCGGTTCGTTCGTGGCCGGTGGGGTGTTCTGCGTCATCCGTTCGACGCCACCGGCAATCGAGAGTTCCCCCGAGTTCACGCGCGCAGCAGTCTCCCTGAGGGCTTCGAAGACCCACTCGGGCCCCGTCATGACGTTCAGGGATTCCCGGACATTGCCGAGCACTGGCGGCAGCGTAATGGGCTCTGGGTGGCCGAGGCTGTGCACTGGTGATTCCCCCAGCCCTGGGTATGTCACGAGCAGCCGCTCGAGCGGCGCTACGTCGGCGAGTCCGCCGTCACGCCAGACTCGGATGAGGCCTGTCGCCTGCTCGATCCAGTGGTGCATTGCGGCTGATCCGGGCGGGCGGTGCCCGTCGTAGGCCTCTTCAAGCTCAATCGATGCTCCTGACAGTGACCAGGAGGTGAGGAGGCGGTCGATCGAGTCGTAGCCGCGCCCTGCGATCATGGCGAGCAGGTTGGTGATGCCCGGGCTAAGTCCAGCGCCAATGATTGCGGTGACGCCCGCCTCTTGCGCACGCGCGTCGAGTTCGAGAAACGACTCTGTTGCTTCCCAGTCGTCGCAGATATCGACGTAGGGTGTACCGTTCTCGATCGCCGCGGTGAGGATCGGAAGCCCGAAGCGGTTAAACGGGCCGAGCGCGTTGAGAACGAGGTCGACACCCGCCATCGCCTCGTCGAGCTGCGGACGGCTCGTCGCGTCAAGCGGGAGCACCGAGCCCTTCTCTCCGATCTCGGCCGCAAGGAGTGCAGCGCGTTGCGCATCGACGTCTCCGATGACTACTGCGGTGACTTCCGGAAACGTTCCCAGGAGCCTGACTGCGTGACGACCGATCTGGCCGACGCCGCCGATGACGAGCACCCGGCCGCTCACGAGGCGGCCCCCTGCCAGGCCTCGGTTGCGAGCGCGACGAGCATTTGCTTGTCGATTTTGCCGGTGGCTCCCTGCGGGAGTGCGTCCATGATGATGACCTCTCTTGGGTATTTGAATGCCGCGAGGCGTTCGCTACTGAATTCAATGAGTGCGTGCGTGTCGATCCCGTTGGGGCCTGCGACAACGAAGGCAACGAGTTCCTCGCCGTGATGCGGATCTGGCCTGCCCACCACGGCGGCATCGACGACTGCCTCGTGGGATCGCAGAACTTCTTCGACTTCGCGCGGGTAGACGTTGAACCCGCCGCGGATAACGAGTTCCTTCGCTCGCCCGACGATGAAGACGTAGCCGTCGGCGTCGATCCACGCGAGATCGCCGGTGTGGAGCCAGCCGCTCCGCAGGGCCTCGGCGGTCGCCTCGGGGTTACCGAGGTAGCCCTTCATGATGTTGTGGCCGCGCATCACGAGCTCACCCACGTGCTCGGGGCCAGCGGCGAGAGGCTGGTCGGACGCGTCGACAACGGCGAGTTCAACGCCCCAGAGCGCCCGGCCGATGGAGTCAGTGCGGAACGGGTGCGGGCCGCCGTTCACCGTGCCGGTGCTGCACGTCTCGGTCATGCCGTATCCCTCAAGGTAGGTGAGCTGGGGCAACAGCTCGGAGAGAGAGCGGAGGGTTTCGCTGGGCATGGGGGCACCCCCGCTGATCGCGATCCGCGCGCCGGACAGGTCTCGCCCACTGTGGTCACCGGTGACCATCGCGTGGAACATCGTTGGGACACCGGGCAATACGGTGACGCCGTGGTGTTCGATCGCGTCGTAGACCGCCGCGGTCGAGTATCCGTTCATGAGAAACACTGACTGACCGCGAAGCGTCGCGGAGTGGAGGATCCCGGAGAGCCCGTAGATGTGAAATAGCGGCAGCACTGCAAGGGTGACGTCTGCAGCGGTGATCCCGAATTCGTCGCCCTCGAGGAGCGCGGTGAGGAAGGCCTGCTGGTGGCCGAGCTCGGCGCCCTTCGGCCGGCCGGTTGTGCCACTCGTGAAGATCACGAGTGCAGTGTCGTCGCTGTCAACCGCGACGGCCTCCGTTGGGCTTTCGCACTCGCGTTCCGCTGCGACGAGCGCGTCGATGTTGAGCCGCACGACCCCGGGGTCGAGCGCGACGTCGTCTGCGTCTTCGAGGATCACGAACCGCGCTCCCGTGTCTTGCGTGGCGACGGCGATCTCGCGCGCGCTTAACGCCGGGTTGACGGGAACGACGACGGCTCCCAGCCGCAGCAGCCCGAAATAGTACGGAACGAAGTCGACTCGGTTGGGTAGGCGCAGCAGCACGGCGTCACCGTGTGAGACTCCATGGCGGGCGAGCACGGTTGCTGCGAGAGCAGCGCGCGCGTCGATCTCCGCGTAACTGTACTGCTCATCGGCGGTGATGAGGAACGGCTGGTTCGGGGACTGTCTGGCCGAATGGCTGAGGATTGATGAAAGGTTGAACTGCATGGTGCGCTCCTGGTGTGAACGGGGCTACTGGGCTGCGCCGACGACGGTGAGTAGTCGACGTCGCAGCACCGCTGCGGCGATGACGCCGACAAGCACGGTCGCGACAATGAGCAGCGTGGAGATTGCGGTAATTGTTGGGTCGATCTGATTGCGCAACGATGTGAACATCTTCACGGGGACGGTCGTATTCGCACCTGCGATGAACGAGGAGACGACGACCTCGTCGAAGCTCACGATGAACGCAAACAGCCACGACACGGCCAGGTGCGGCGCGAGCGTCGGCAGGAGAACCCGCGTGAGAACTGTCACGCGTTTCGCCCCGAGACTCGCTGCAGCTTGTTCGATGCGCGGATCGACGGAATTGACGGCGTTCACCATGATCATCAGCACGAACGGCAGCGCCATCGTTGCGTGGGCGATGATCAGCCCTGGCAGCGTCCCGATGATGCCGATTTTCGCCCAGAAGAGATAGATCGCGACGGACAGCACTATCGTCGGGACAATCATCGGGCCCATCGAAAGGGACCGCAGTAGCTTGGAGAACCGGCCCGGCATGCGCGC
>JAGNOB010000138.1 GCA_017990305.1 Leucobacter sp. | reverse complement strand
CGCTAGCTGCGCTCGCGGCCGAGCTCAGCGCGGGGGCTGCGACGGTGACCCCGGGTGAGGCGGCATACGTGGATCGGCGGGGGTAATTGCACGCTCCTGATCGCGTCCTGTGTGCCCGGTCTTGGATTGCCAGTGCCGCCGTCAGCGGCAGACGGTAGCCTTGCGGCATGAGTTTTTGGGCGGAGATCGTCGGCCAGCCAGCGGCCGTGGAGGCGCTGTCGCGTGCGGCAGAGCAAGACGGGGCGCCGGCGCACGCGTGGCTCATCACGGGCCCGCCTGGTTCGGGGCGGTCAAACCTTGCCTACCGCTTTGCCGCGGCGTTGATCGCGCGCGAGGAGGCAGATCGGGATCGTGTCTACGCCCAGGTCCGTGGGCGCACGCACCCAGATTTTGCGGCGCTTACGACGCAGGCCGCGGTGATCCGCATTGATAGCGCCCGTGAGATCGTGACGACCGCACACTACTCGCCGAGTGAGGGCCGCTACCGTGTCATCGTCATTGAGGATGCGGATCGCATGACCGAGCACACCTCGAACGTGCTGTTGAAGGCTATCGAGGAGCCACCGGAGCGCACGATCTGGGTGCTCTGTGCGCCGAGTGAGGCCGACCTGCTGCCGACGATCCGCTCGCGCACGAGATCGGTGCGGCTCGTGACGCCGAGCGTCGCCGAGGTGGCGCGGCTGCTTGCCGAGCGCGACGGTATCGAACCCCAGCTCGCTGAGCGGGCGGCGCGGCTCGCCCAGAGCCATATTGGGATGGCCAGGCGGCTCGCGAGCGACCCGGAGGCGATGAGTCGTCGCGAGCGTTCGATTGCCGGGGCGCTTGGTGCGGCTACGCTCGGCGACGCGATGGCGGTCGCGGCGTCGCTCGTTGCGATTGCGCAGGCAGATGCCGATGCGCTCACCGAGGAACTCGATGCCGGAGAGCGTGCTGACGCAATGCGAAACCTCGGGCTTGCCCCGGGAGCCGCAATCCCACCGAAGCTTCGCTCACAGGTCAAGGCGCTCGAGGAGGATCAGGAACGCCGACGCAAGCGCAGCCTCCGCGACGGCATCGACAGGATCCTCACTGATCTGCTCTCGCTTTACCGCGACGTGCTGCTCACCACGCTCGGAGCCGTTGGCCATGGTGCCGACGCGGGACAGGCCGCTGCGGGTGGCGCGCTCCCGCAGCTTGTGAACGCGGAATCCGGTGCGGCGATCCGGGATCTCGCAGAGCGGTGGACCCCGGAGCAGGCCCTCGCGGTCGTCTCGGCCACCGAGGAAGCCCGCGAACGGCTCGCCCGTGCGATCACGCCTGGGCTCGTGCTCGAGGCGTTGTTCGCGCGGATTGTCATGGCCGACAACCGGGTGCTGAGCTCGTGACCGCGCCGGAGCTCTACGAAGGGCCAAACGACACTGACAACGACGCCTACCGCCCGAAGAAGCGTTGGCTGCGGTGGGTTGTCGTCATCGGGGTCATTCTGGTGGTCATCGGACTCGTTGTCTCGCTCACGGGCGTGTGGCGATTGTTTGACCCAAACGCGGCCAAGCCCGTCGAGGTTGAGCTCGAACTCCCCGCGCAGCCCGTGGCTGACGGCTTCGGTGACCAGACACCGAACTGGACCGACTGCGGAGACGGCTTCGAATGCGCAGACGTTCACGCCCCACTCGACTGGGACGAACAGGACGGCCAGACGATCCGACTGCACATGGTGAAGCAGTCGGCGACGAGCGGTGAAGCCATCGGCACGCTGTTCGTGAACCCCGGCGGACCGGGGGCATCCGGCGCCGATTACGTGCGCAACGCGATCAACTCCGCCGTCGGCGAGCCCATCCAGCGCGACTACGACGTTATCGGGTGGGACCCGCGCGGTGTCGGCTTATCGAGTGCAGTGCGGTGTCTCGACGCCGCTGAGATGGACGAGTACCTGTTCGGGGTCAGCGACAGCTCTGCGGAGCGAGGAAGCGCACAGTGGATCGAGGAAGCGGTCGCCTCGTCGAAGGAGTTCGGCGCGGCCTGCAGCGAGAACACCGGAGACCTCCTCGCCCACGTCGACACCGTATCGACGGTCCACGATCTCGACATGCTTCGGCAGATCGTGGGCGACGATCAGCTCAACTATTTGGGATATTCGTACGGCACCCACATCGGGGCACGCTACGCCGAAACGTTCCCGGAGCGGGCCGGGCGCCTCGTTCTTGACGGTGTGCTCGATCCGACGGCGAGTGAAGCGGATGTCATCCGCGAGCAGACCCTCGGATTCGAGCTCGCACTGCGCAGCTATGTGACCGCGTGTCTCGCTTCGCAGGACTGCCCGCTGTCTGGCAGCGTTGACTTCGCGATGGGCAAGATCAGCGATCTGCTCGACGAGGTTGATAACGCTGCGCTTGAGAGCTCGGATGGCCGAGTTCTCTCAGCGTCAACGATGCTCACAGCCATCATCACGCCGCTCTATGCCGAGTCGAACTGGGGCTATCTGAACTCGCTGTTCGAGAGTGTCGCCGACGGTGATGCTGACATCGCGTTCGCGCTTGCAGACTCCTACTACGGCAGGCTCGACGGCGAGTACCTTGATAACTCGACCGAGGCATTCCAAGCGATCAACTGTCTGGACTACCCGAACGAGGTCGACCCCGAGCGCATGCGCGCGCAGGCGGCAGAGCTTGAACGGATCGCGCCGACCATCGGCCGGTTCCAGGGGTATGGCGACGTCTCTTGCGCAGGCTGGCCGCACAAGGGGGCCGAGGAGCGGGCGCCAGTGCGAGCGGCCGGGGCTGACCCGATCCTCGTCGTCGGCACCACCGGTGATCCCGCGACGCCATACCGCTGGGCTGAGTCGCTCGCTAAGCAGCTCGAAAGCGGTGTGCTGCTGCGCTTTGAGGGGGAGGGGCACACCGCGTACGGGCAGAACGCCTGCGTGAACGAGATCGTCGAGAGTTACCTACTCGACGGGACGGTTCCAGCGAGCGGTGTGACCTGCAGCTAGTCGCAGTGTCGGGCGTGCAATCTTGCGTCCGCTTTCGTGCTAGAGTTTTCGCTTGTGTGCGATGCAAATCGCGCCAGGCCGCCTTAGCTCAGGGGTAGAGCAGTTCCCTCGTAAAGAACAGGTCATCGGTTCAAATCCGATAGGCGGCTCGAACACAGGTAGTGATGAAGTCCGGGGTGATCCGCAAACGCGGATCACCCCGTTTTCGTTGCTGCATCAGCTCCTGCAGCACGACGTGCATCCCCGCATGCCGCCGGAGATGCGCGCGCGGCCCGCATCGGGTAAGCTATTGAGGTTTGTGCTCGCGCCCCGCGCGCGGGCGGAACATCACCGCGCGCCGGAACGGCCGGCGAGGCGGGAGAACGGATGCACACGCATTCGTTCGGCGAAAGGAAACAATCATGGCAAAAGCCAAGAAGGTTACCGGTCTGATCAAGCTTCAGATCGCAGCCGGCGCCGCCAACCCGGCACCCCCCGTGGGTCCTGCGCTGGGTCAGCACGGCGTCAACATCATGGAATTCTGCAAGGCATACAACGCGGCTACCGAGTCGCAGCGTGGCAACGTGGTTCCTGTTGAGATCACTGTCTACGAGGATCGCTCGTTCACCTTCATCCTGAAGACCCCGCCGGCGGCGGAGCTCCTCAAGAAGGCTGCTGGCGTCCAGAAGGGCTCCGGCACCCCGCACACCGTCAAGGTTGCGAAGGTTACCGCTGAGCAGGTTCGTCAGATCGCCGAGCAGAAGCAGGCTGACCTGAACGCGAACGACATCGACGCAGCAGCGAAGATCATCGCGGGCACCGCTCGCTCCATGGGCATCACGGTCGAGTAAGGGTACGAACATGGCACAGAAGTCGAAGGCGTACCGCGCCGCTGCCGAGAAGATTCAGGCAGACAAGTTCTACACTCCCGCAGAGGCAATTGCCCTTGCGAAGGAGACCGGTTCAGCAAAGACCGACTCGACCGTTGAGGTTGCAGTTCGTCTTGGCGTGGACCCCCGCAAGGCTGATCAGATGGTTCGCGGCACCGTGAACCTCCCCCACGGCACCGGCAAGACCGCTCGCGTCATCGTGTTCGCGAACGGTGCAGCAGCTGAGGCAGCTATCGCTGCTGGCGCTGACGAGGTCGGCGGCGACGAGCTCATCGAGAAGGTAGCCGCTGGCTACACCGATTTCGATTCGGCTGTTGCGACCCCCGAGCTCATGGGCAAGGTCGGTCGTCTTGGTAAGGTGCTTGGCCCCCGTGGCCTCATGCCGAACCCGAAGACCGGCACCGTCACGATGGACACCGCAAAGGCTGTCACCGACATCAAGGGCGGCAAGATCGAGTTCCGCGTCGACAAGCACTCCAACGTGCACTTCATTGTTGGCAAGGCTTCGTTCTCCGAAGAGCAGCTCAATGACAACATCACGTCGGTTCTCGACGAGATCATCCGCCTGAAGCCGTCGTCGGCAAAGGGCAAGTACGTGCTCAAGGGCGCTGTCTCGACCACGTTCGGTCCTGGCATTCCGCTCGACGTTTCCGGCATGTAAGTTCCGTGAAACGGAGCTTCGTGCTCTGAGTATTAGGCCCCTACCGCGCAAGCGGTGGGGGCCTAATGCATTGTCTGGGCATGAACTGTAGCTGGCCATTGCATAGACATTTCGAAGCCTTGTGGGCAAGTTATGCACAATGTTGTGACCGGCGGGCAGGCCGCTGCGTGTTCTGCGTAGGATAGTTCTATGTCTGTTGCTCATCTCGTTGCCCGCGTCGGTGCACGTGTGGTGAAGTTGCGCGATGAGTGACCAGCAGAATCTTCGGCCGCCAGGGATCCCTGGCTTTTCGTACATGCGCCCACTGGGCTCAGGAGGCTTCGCCCAGGTGCACCTGTACGAGCAGGATATGCCGCGCCGCGCCGTCGCTGTGAAAGTGCTCGAGGCGGGGCAAGGTGGCCCTGATACCGCGCGACTTCGCGAGGTCTTCGAGGGCGAGGCAGACGTCATGGCGCGGCTGTCGAGTCACCCTTCGATCGTGACGATCTACCAGGCAAGCATCTCACTGGACGGGTCGCCCTACATCGCGATGGAGTACTGCCCCGCGTCGATGGGGGCGCTGACTAAAGGCTCGCCGGCGCAGCTGTCCGATGTGCTCGACGCCGGCGTGCGCATAGCCGGAGCACTCGAGACTGCACACCGTGCCGGCGTACTGCACCGTGACATCAAGCCATCGAACGTGCTGCTGACAACGCTCGGAAGACCGGTGCTTGCAGACTTCGGTATCGCCTACGTCACGAAGCGCGGTCAGGTCGAGGAAGCCGAGGTCGCCATGTCGATCCCGTGGTCTGCACCTGAGGTGCTCGGGCTCAGCGTCAGCGGTTCGGTCGCGACCGAAGTGTGGTCGCTCGGAGCGACGCTCTACACGTTTGCTGCCGGGCGTTCGCCGTTTGAACTGCCAGAGCGAGCCTTGAACACGCGATCGAAACTCGCTGAGCGCATCACCAAGGCTGTCTATACGCCGGTGCCGGGGGCGCAGGGGTACGGGCGGTTTGACGAGGTCATCGCGCGGGCGCTGCAGCGGTCACCCGGGGAACGATACGCATCGATGCTTGAGTTCGGCGAGGCGCTCCAGGGCTTGCAGCGTGCGTACGGGTTTGAGGTGACGCCACTGGAGATCGTCGCCGAGGCCTGGCTGCCGCGGGTGGAGCAGATTCCTGCTGGAACTCGTGGCCCCGTGGTGAGCTCTGTCGGCCAGCCGAGCCGAGCTGATGCGCGTGCGCGTGCGCTCGCAGAGCAACGCGGCACAGACCGCGATGGGCTTGTGCACGACCGAGCCCCGCTGTCGGCGCTCACCGCGGGCCTCATTGGGGCCGGA
>JAGNOB010000137.1 GCA_017990305.1 Leucobacter sp. | reverse complement strand
GGGCTGCTCCGGCCGGGTTGATGAACCCAGCAAAGGTGTATCCGATGCCGAGCCCAGCTGCGAGGTTTGACCCGCTTGGACTCGAACCGAGGAGCCAGGTTTGTGGGACTTCCGGCACCGACGGGAGCAGCGTCGTGCTCGCGAACGGGTGCTCTGTAGGGAAGCCACCGGTGAGCCAGGCGACGGTCTCTGCGACCTGCTGCGGATGGTCTGGCTGGGCGGGCGCCTGCCGATTCTGCTGGAGCGCAAGGTCAAGCACGGGGCCCGCCGTTGCTCGCCCCATTCCGAGGTCGACGCGGCCCGGATACATTGCTTCGAGTTGCTTGAACATCTCGGCAACCTTGAACGGGCTGTAGTGGTTCATAAGGACCGCGCCGGACCCGATGCGGATGGTTGTGGTCTGTGCGCCGACCGCGGCGATGAGGAGCTCGGGGTGGTGGGATGCACCCATCGTGCTCGCGTGGTGCTCGGCAAACCAGATCCGGTGATATCCCAAGCGTTCAACGTGCTTGGCGAATGCCACCGAGTCGGCGAGCGCCTGCGTCTCGCCCGTATCGGGGGCGACAACCCCCAGGTCAACCACTGACAGCCTCATCGTGCTCCCTCGTCGCGTCGTTCGTGAGAAAATGGGGCCGGTCGGATCGCCAATTTTCATCACATAATCACGAATAACGCTACATTCGAAAACTGCGAGCCGCGTGACCGTCCTCCCAACATGCCGTTGCGCGATAGGGGGCCGTTCTGATCACTGTGTGTCTACTCGGTGCCGTTCACGTGCACAACAGTGAGATGAATCTCCGCTGCGGTGAGACCGTGCGCGGTGAGCAACGTTTCGACCGCACTGTGAGCCAGCGCAAGTGTCTCAACGCTGCTCATGGCCGCACGCGCGCCGAGCGCGGCGGTAACACGCGCACCGTCCGGGGTGAGTTCGAGCCGCACGAGCGGCTCCGCTGCCTTGGACCCGCGCACGAGTTCAGCGCCAGCGTCGAGCAGTTTCGACACTGTTGACCCAGTGCGAAAGAGTGCGGTGACTCCCGGGACCGCACGGATCGAGTGTTCGATCTCCGTCGCCAGCAGGTGTTCAGGTGCCTCGGTCATGGTCCATTCTCTGTCTGTGTTGCTATGTACTGAATGTCGTGGATCACGATGTCTACCGCGGTCACGTGCAGTGTGGTGTGGGCGACGAGGTTCGCTCGGATCTCAGACCGAAGGCGGTCGGCGAGTGTCGTCATCGAGGCTCCGTAGGGGGCGCTCATTTCCACACTCACTCGGATGGGCTCGTCGACCCGAGTGACATCGCCCTCGAGCGTGCACTTTCCGACAAGCACTCCGGGAACTTCCCGTTCCGCGCTGCGGATGAGACCCCGCACGGCGCCCTCTGTGATGCCCGCATCAGCGTTGGGGGCGGCCGATGCGATCGGGATCCGGCGCCCGGCTCGTGCGTCGAGCGTGATGTCTTTGAGAATGCGCTGCACCCAGAGTTCGTCTGCCTCCGGCTCCGCGGCGGTATCCGCGGCGAACAGCTGAGGCGTCAGATCTCTGAGCCGTTCAAGCGCATCGAGTGCGATCTGACAGCCGGCCGACTCGTCAATTAACGGGTCTGCCGGCAAGCGGCCCGCCTCGAGGTATTCGGAGAGCTCCTCGATGGTGTGTCCATCAAGATCTTCGGGACCTAACCCGAGGAGCCTGCGATGTTCATTTGCGTTCACCGCCACTCCTCCATTCGAACGATAATGTCTTTGCGTGCGCGTGCGAGCTGCCCGCGCACGGTGGAAACGGAAATCTCGAGTTCCTCGGCGATTTCCTCGTAGCTATACTCTCCGATCTCCCGCAATACCCAGCACTGCCGCTGGCTCACGGGTAACTCTTTGAGCGCCTCCCCCAGTGCTTCAACCCCGGCGCTGGCCTCAGCCTGCCGCGGCGGATCAGTCCGGTCTGGGGCTGAGACATCGAGCTCTTCGACGTCAGCGTGGGGCCGCGTCGCGCGGATGCGGTCGATCGCCTTCCGGCTCGTGATCCGCATCAACCAGCTCTTCACCCTGTCCGGGTCTTCCAGCGTCGACAGCTGCTCCCACGCGGTGATAAAGGCTTCCTGCACGACGTCGTCGAGCTCAGCTGTACCGGGAAGAATTCGGCGTGCATACGCGCGCATCATCGGCGTGTACCTGCGCACGAGTGCCGCGAATGCCGCGGCGTCTCCGTCGGCGGCACGGCCCGCAAGAATCCGATCGTCTGCGGATTCAAGGGGGTCTCTACCTTGGTGGTCATTCATCCGTCGCTCCCTCGCTCGAAGGGTCCCTCCGGTTGGAGGGGCTAGGGACAGCTGCGATGCCGCCCCCAGCCTTCATCCTCGTCCCCCAGGTCACAACCCGCGAGCTTTGTAACCAGTCGTTAGTTCTTTGTTTTGCGGCCGGTCACCATGCCGTAGATGAGCAGCACGATGATCGAGCCGCCAATCGCGAGCGCCCACGTCGACAGGTTGAAGAATCCCTGCAGGCTCACGTCGAAGATCAGGCCGCCGAGCCACCCACCCAGCATCGCGCCGACGACGCCGAGCAACAGTGTGACGAACCAGGATCCGCCGTGCTTTCCGGGGAGGATGAGTTTTGCGATGGCCCCGGCGATGAGGCCGAGAAGAAGAAAGCTGAAAAATCCCATTGGTGTGTCTTTCTGTTGATGTTGTGTGACAGGAAGGTGGGGCGGAGCGGGCTCCGCCCCACCGCGTCCCGGCTACTTCTTGAAGGCGTCCTTGACGTCCTCAACGGCGCTCTTAGCTTCGCCCTTGACCTTGTCAGCCTTGCCTTCTGCGACGAGCTTGTCGTTGTCGGTCATCTTGCCGACGGTCTCCTTGACCTGTCCGGAGACCTTGTCGGCTGCTGCCTTGATCTTGTCTTCTGCGCTCATGTGCTTCCCCTTTGTCTTGTCCTCGATGGTCGAGGAGGTTCGGTGTGTGTAACGTGTGTCGAAGGCTAGTTGCTCAGTAGCTGCTTCTGGGCCTTCTTAACGGAACGTTGAGCATTCTTTGCCCGCTTCCGTCTCGCCTTCTTCGCTTCCGGGCTCGTCCACAGACGTTCGATCTGGTGGCGAAGATCCTCGTAGTTCTTCCCGCGAGACTTCGCCGATTCAACGCCCACCCAGTAGGTCGCGGTCGCAATGATCGCAACGATGAATAGGTTCTTCCACATAGTGCTTCCCCCTTTCCGGTAATCGTGTTCTTGGCAGTTATTGCACCCGCGACTTGTCAGCAGCAAGCCTCGACCGGACGCTCGAGTGAATCGAGACGAAGGCCGGTGTCTCCCTGCCTGTCAGCTGCGCGAGGTTGTCGATGAGCGTGCTCACGAGCGTGGCGACCTCGACAGGCGAGGTGTTCTGCCTCGGAGTCACGCTCACGTGGAGCACGTCCTCGCTGTGTACCCGGCTCGCGCTTACACGCGAGGCGAGAATCTCGTCGTGCCTGGCGAGCGCTTCGGTGAGCGCGTCGGCTGCAAAACCGTGAGCGATTGTCACGGCTCCGACCGCGCCATCCTCGGCCTCTGCCCGCGTAACGGTGGTGCTTCGACCGCCCCCGAGCCGCGAGATGATCACGACCGCGATCACTACGACTGCAAGCAGGAGCGCGAGCGCAGCAACGGCGAGCCAGCTCACCGTCGTCGACTCGTGCAGGCGCGTGTTCGACTCGGCCTCTCGGAGCCAGGTCTGCGCACCTGTCATGACCGTCTGCCAGAGATCCGCGGCAGCCGGCCACACGACTGCGGCAAGCGCGGCACCCCCAGCTGCTAGCAGCACAGCACCGACAACGAAGAGTACGACGCGGTTGACTCCGCGGTTGGTGGCATTCACCTCGCACCTCCCTGCTCGGCCGCGCGCTGGATCCGAGCGCGCACCCGTACCGCGGGCAGCAGCCCGTAGCCTGCGAGCTCAGTCTCGGCGATGGCGCGAACCTGCGCGCTGTCGACGGTTTGGCCGGGCTCCGGTCGCACAGTCACGTCGGCGCTGCGGTGCCCGATGCCGACGGTTGCCCCATCCTTCGACAGGTCAAGCTCTCGCCTGATGCGCTCGGCGACCGCCGAAGCGATCACTCCGTTGTCGACAACGACCGCGTGAGTCGCATCGCCAAGCTGATGCTTGGAACGCAGCCCGGGCGCGATCGCGAGTGCGACGAGCACGAGTCCGATCACCGCAATGATCGCGGCTCCCGCACCGATGCCTGCCGCAGCCTCGGTTGCGGGCAGTTCGACAAGCCAGCCGAAGGCCTCGCCTGGGGCGACAAGCAACGGCGGCGCACCCAAGAGCTGCAACACGATCTCGATGCCGGCGTACACTGCCGCGGCGGCCACAACCACGAGCACGATGACAGCCAGAGCTGTGCGCGGCGAGTGCATTTCCCGTCGCACGACTCGTGTGAGTACTGCGTTGGTCACCTATCTCACCCGCTTTCGCTCCGGAATAATCGCGCCGGTGACGGTGACCGAAACGCGTCGAATGTCTCGCCCGGTCAACCGGGCCAGCTCTTGTGCGAGGGCGACCTGCATCGTTCGCACACGCTCGAGAATCGGCGTCTCGGCCTGAATCGCTTCGCTCTGTTCCAATCCTGGGATCGGCAGTTTCGTCGCAATTCGCACATTGAGGCCGCCGCCCCACTCCGCGATATCAACGTTTACGTCGCTTCGCGGGGCGCCTGCCATGTCGGCAGAGGCTTCCCTGACTGCTTTTTCGAGCGCCTTCGGACGGACACGCACGGCGCCCCGTACCGCGGGCTTGGCGTCGACCGTCGCGTGGCTCGGTGCTCCAACGGTCGCGGCGCTCATGACGAGGTTCGCCTGCCAGTGAAGACTCCCGCGAGTGCGCGGACATCGAGTTCACCGGACAGCATCCGCCCGACAAGTGCACCGATTCCCATGAGCAGTGCGACGAGCAGGAAGCCCCAGAAACCGAAGATGAGCCCGGCGAAGGCCAGCACTGCGCCGGCCAGCGCCCCGGTCACTGTGGCACTCATGAGACGCGCGACTCGGTGTCGTCGTCAGAGTCGTCGCTCGGCAGGTGCACGTCGTTCACATCGACATTCACCTCGATGACCTCGAGTCCGACCATGCGGCTGATAGCCCCCGCGACCGCGCTGCGCACGTTCTCGGCGACATCCTGGATGGGAGCCGGGTAGTCCACGACAATGGTGATGTCGGCCGCGGCCTGAGTCTCGCCGACCTCGACCTTGACGCCCTGCGTGAGGTCGGTCGCGTTCACTGCGTCGCGCAGCGCGCCGAGCGCACGTGCGCCGCCGCCGCCGAGTGCGTAGACACCCGCGACCTCGCGGGCAGCGATGCCGGCGATCTTTGCGACAACGCCCTCGGCGACGGTCGTGCGTCCGGCGGACGACGAGTCGTTATTCGCACCCGCCGAGAACTGGACTCGGTCGACGCGAGACGAGGTCGCGGCGGCCTGCGCGGGCGAACCCGGCTTGGCAGCTGCAGCAGTTGTGTTCTTCTCTTCGGTAGCCATCAGAAGTACCTCCACTTGTGGTGGCGCGGCCAGTGCGGCCGTGCCGTCGTAACGAGCGAAGAACGTCGCTCTATAAGTGGGTCGTTCCCAGTGCGCGATTCGTCACAAACTCATCGCCAAAGCCTGAGAGCTGGCTGAGTTTTGCACTTGTGTCGCTGGTCAGAAAGCCTTGTGCCGCCTGAATACGCTGCGCCGGTGGCGTACTCGCGCATTCCGCTGGAAAGCCCTACGCCTCCGACGAGAGCGGCAGCCGCAGCTCACTCGTGAAGCGCCGTTCACTGGAGTCAATGGGATCGATGAACGTAAGTTCGCTCGCGAGCAGTTGGAGCGGTGTGCTGAAGTCGTCGATCGCGACATCCCTCGTCACCGGGTATAGCGGATCGCCCTCGATAGGAATACCCAGTCCACTCAGGTG
>JAGNOB010000136.1 GCA_017990305.1 Leucobacter sp. | reverse complement strand
CCCGCGCCAATGACGGGAAGCACGCGCGCACGCTCCGCCGCTGGGGAGCCCGCAAAGAACAGCGCGAGGAACGCGCCGGTGCCCGCCATGAGCCCGAGGTCCGGCCGCCCGGCAAGCGTGAGGGCGGCGAGCGGGATGCCCATCGAGAGCGCCGCCCGCGTCGCGATCCACCGCCGCGGGCCGGGAGGGCCGGGGGTCAGCACGAAGAGGCTCCGCAGCGCCGCAACAAGCTCGTTCTGTGGCTTCTGCGCCTCGTGCACGTGTCTCCCCTGTTCTCTCGGGGAGACCCGGCGGGCCCGAACCCGCAGTGTCCTCTGTGCCAGTGTAACTCCGGCGAAGGGGTGCGGTCGACACTGTCAGCCGACCGCACCCACGGCGACAACGCGCCTGTTACGCGACGAGCGCGCCGCCTGCGAGCTTGCGAATAACGCCGCTCAGGTGGTCGACACCCGCGACGAGATCCTCGTCGCGCGTGAACTCGTTGAGGTTGTGTGAGACGCCGTCGACGCTCGGCACGAACAGCATGACCGTCGGTACGAGATCCTTCATGTTCGTCGAGTCGTGGCCGGCAACCGTCATCACCCTGTCGTGGGTGAGCCCGAGCGACTCCGCGACCTCGCGCGCAAGCTCGACGCCCTCCTCCTGGTACGGATTCTGGTCCCAGCTGTGCTCGGCGACGATCTCGATCTCGACGCGATCCTCACGCTGCACGCGCTCGATCACGGCCATGAGCCGCTCGTGCGCCTCACGAATGACCTCGGCGCTCGGCGAGCGCAGGTCGAGCAGCAACCGCACTTCGCTCGCGACGACGACGGGGGAATTCGGGTAGACGGTGAGCTCGCCGCACGCGGTGTGCAGCGCCTCGGCCTCGAAGCCGTCGACGAGTTCGCGTGCAGCGACCACGAGGCGTGCGGCCCCGAGGAGCGCGTCCCGGCGATCCGCCATGAGCGTCGAGCCGGAGTGCGCCTGCTCACCGAGCACGCGGAAGTCGTACTTGTGGGCCGCCCACGTCGCGTTGACGAGGCCGATGGTCACGCCGTCCTCCTCCATGCTGCGCCCCTGCTGCACGTGGATCTCCGCGTAGGAGGCGACGTCGAGGTCACCGCCCGTGCCGAACACGGGCGAGGTGCCGCGTTCACCGATCGCGTCGAGGGCGTCACGCACGGTGATGCCCTTGGGGTCTTCGGTGGCGAGCGCCTCGTCGAGCGGGAGCTTGTCGGTGAGCACGCTCGAGCCCATGAGCGAGGGCTTGAACCGGGCGCCCTCCTCGTTGAACCAGTTCACGACAGCAAGGTTGAAGCGCGCGTTCTCGGGGTTCGCGCGGAGCTCATCTGCGACGCGGAAGCAGGCGTGCGCCGACGCCATGACGCCGTACGCGCCGTCGAAGCGGCCAGCGGTCGGCTGCGAGTCCATGTGCGAGCCGGTGAGCACGTATGGGGCACCCGGCACGAGCTCAAGCAGGCCGAACTGGTTGCCAACCTCGTCGCGCCGCACCGTGAAGCCGCGCGACTCGAGCAGCTCGGCGAACCACTTGCGCTGCTCGCCATCGGCCTCGCTCGCTGCCTGCCGATCCACACCGTTGGTGCCCTCGACAGCGCCGAAGCGCGAGTGGATCGCCCAGTCGGCGAGGAAGGTTTCGTTGAGATGCTGGTCAGTCATTGTGTGTCCTTTCCAGGGGCTCAGGCGCGGGCGGAGCCGGTTGCGGGGACATCGCTCGATGCGGGCGGCATCACGGTGTCGGGGATGAGCACGTGGATGAGCGCCGGGGCGTCAGCAGCGAGCGCGCGATCGAGGGCCGGGCCGAACTCCTCGGTGCGCTCGACGCGCTCGCCGTGGCCGCCGAACGACTGCATCCAGGCCGCGAAGTCAGGGTTCGCCATGCGGGTGCCCGAGCGACGGCCCGGGTAGTGGTTCTCCTGATGCTGCACGATCGTGCCGTAGATCTCGTTGTCGATCACGATCACGAGCGGCTTCGCGCCGTGCGCCACCGCGGTCGCGATCTCCTGGCCGTTCATGAGGAAGTCGCCGTCGCCGCAGACCGCGACGACGTTGCGCTCGGGGAAGACGAGGGAGCCCGCGACCGCAGCGGGAACCGCGAGGCCCATCGCGCCATTGCGGGCGCCGACGAGGCTCGCCGGTGCAAGGTGCTTCACGAAGCGGTGCGCCCAGATCGTCGCGTTGCCCGCGCCGAACGTGAGCACGGCCTCGCCGGCGAGACGGTCGTCGAGCTCGCCGAATGCGACGCCGAGGTCCATCTGCTGCGCGACGCCATCGATCGAGGCGTCGGGGCGGTGTGCTGCGGTCTGACGCTGCGCCTCGGCGCGGCCAGCCATCCACTCGTTACCGCGCTCGCCGCGGGCAGCGGCAGCGTCGACGCCGGCGAGGGCGCGCACGAACGTTGCCGGGGTAGCGAGAATGTGCTGGTCGGTGCGGCCCGAGTGCATCGTCGCGTCGGGATCGGCCGTGACGAGCACGGTCTCCGCGTCGAAGCCCTGCGTGTAGCCGTCGCTGAGCACATCAGCGCGGCCGCAGCCGACGAACACGAGCACGTCGGCGTCGATGTAGCCCTCGGCGACGGCGTCGGTGCGACCGTAGCCGAGCCAACCGGCCCAGGCCTCGCCCTCGTGCGGCACGGCGTCGTACGCACGCCAGTCGCAGAACACGGGGATCCCGGCCTGCTCAGCGAACGCGAGCAGCTCGCGCCCTTCGCCTGCGTGCCAGCCGTCGCCGCCGGCGACGATCGCGGGGTGCTCAGCGTTGGCGAGGCGCGCGACGAGCGCGTCGAACTCAGCGGGGTGGGGTACCGGCGCGGGCGGGGCGACAGGGTGCGCGACCGCGGGGGCGGCGGGCAGCACAAGCACGTCTTCTGGGAGGCCGATGACGACGGGGCCGGGGCGGCCGGAAGCCGCGATCCGCATCGCCTCTGCGACGAGCTCGCCGGCACGATTCGGGTCGTCGATCGTCATGACGCGCTTCGCGGTGGATCCGAACCAGCCAGTCAGGCTGAACTCCTGAAACGCGTCGCGCTCACGGTCGTTCACGGGGACGAGACCGACGAACAGCACGAGCGGCGTCGCGTCCTGGTACGCGGTGTGCACGGCGATCATCGCGTTCGCGGCGCCAGGTCCGCGGGTCACCATCGCGATGCCGGGGCGGCCGGTGAGCCGGCCCTCCGCGAGCGCCATGAACCCGGCGCCACCCTCTTGGCGGCAGACGACGGTCTCAACGCCGGAGTCGTGCAGGCCGTCGAGCACGTCGAGGTAGCTCTCGCCAGGCACGGCGTACACGCGCTCGATGCCGTGCGCCTCGAGCGTACGGACGATGAGGTGGCCGGCCGAGTGGGCCGCGGTGTCTGGTGCGTGCTGCGAGGTCATGCTGTTCTCCTTGTGAAGCGGTGCGACGCGAGGCCGCGAAATCTAAGAGTCAATCTGGTGGGGCAAGCGCCGGGCCGCGGGGAAGAGCGGCCCGGCGCTCCCGTTACTCAGTAGCGAGGATCGCCGCGAGCGGCTCCCCCGAGGCGATGCGCGCGACGAGCGCGGGCTCTGCGGCGTCCGAGGCGAGGGCAGCGTCGAGCACGTCGTCGCCGGGGCCCGTCGGCGGGAGGAAGAGCACGCCCTGGGCGTCGCCAAGCACGAGATCCCCCGACCGCACAGTGACGCCGGCGATCTCGATCGTGCGATCCAGCGCGCCGTCGGGCTCGTTCGCGAGCTCGCCCGAGCGCTTCGTTGTGCGCGCGGTGAGCCCTGTCGAAAACACGGGGAGCGTGTCCTGCAGTTCGCGCAGCGCAGCCTGGTCGGTGACCGGACCGTCGACGACGATGCCAGCAGCGCCCTGGGCGATGGCGGCGTGCGCGGTGACCGCGCCGACCGGTGCGTGGCCGCGACCCGCGACGCGGATCACGAGCACATCGCCCGGCTCGAGCGCGAGCAGCGCGCGGTTCACCGCGAACGCGTCGGGCTTCGTGAGGTCAAGCGTGCGCGCGCGCCCCACGAGCTGCGGGCCGCTGTTCACCGGGCGGAGATCCTGGTCGCAGAACCCGTCCTCCAGGAAGTGCCCGAGGGTCGGGATCTCGACCTCGCGCAGTGACTGCATCAGTTCTTCAGTGGATCGACTCATGCTCCGGCCTCCTCGGTTGCTTCGCCCTCACGAACGACCGCGACGCACTCAATCTCGAACGGAATGTCCCAGATCTGGACGCACACGGTCGTGCGCGCCGGCTTCGCGTCGCCGAAGTACTCAGCGTAGATCCGGTTGAAGGGATCCCGCTGGGCGGCATCGGTGAGGTACGCGTTCACCTTCACGACGAGGTCGAGGCCGCTGCCCGCAGCCTCGAGCACGGAGCGCAGGTTCTCGATGCAGACGCGCACCTGATCCTCGAACGCCGCGGGCGCGGTGCCGTCCGCGTAGAACGGCACCTGGCCCGTGGTGAACACGAAGCCGTTCGCCACGACCGCCTGCGAGTAGGGCCCGATCGCCGGGGCAAGCCCCGGCGCCGAGTCGATCCGACGAATCACGACTCGACCGAGATCGCGGTCGTCGCGCCGACGCGGTCGATGTCGCGCTTGTGGTTATCGGTGAGTAGGAACAGCGCGATGAGCGATGCCGCAGCCGCGCCAGCGACATACCAAGCGATCGAGTCACTCTGGCCGGTGACGTCGAGCAGCCACACGGTGATCGCGGGGGTGATCGCCGAGCCCAGGAGGCCGGAAAGCATGTACGCGATCGAGAGACCCGAGTAGCGCACCTTCGAGCCGAAGAGCTCAGCGAGGAACGTCGCGATGGGGCCGAAGTTCGCGGAGAACGCGATCATCATCAGGCCGTAGGCGAGGAACACTGCTGCGGTGTTGCCGGTGTTGATGAGCCAGAAGAACGGGAACGCCAGAACAATCTCGCCGATGATGCCAGCCGCGATGATCGGCTTGCGGCCGATGCGATCGGAGAGGTAGCCGAAGAACGGGATGAGCACGAGTGCGATGAGGCAGGAAAGCAGCACGACCCAGAGCATCATGTTGGCCGAGAAGCCCATCTCGCTCGTGCCGTAGTTCATGCCCGAGGCAACCATGAGGGTGAAGGTAGAACCGGTCGACAGCGTCGCGATACCGCCGAGCACAACCTGCTTCCAGTAGTGCTGCATGAGGTAGATGAACGGCAGCTTCGCCTTCGCGCCCTGCTCGCGTACCTGCTGGAAGCTCGGGGTCTCTTCGATGTTCAGGCGGATGTAGATGCCGACAGCAACGAGCAGCACCGATGCGATGAAGGGCACGCGCCAGCCCCAGGTGAAGAGCGCTTCCTGCGAGACGGTCGCCGTCACGATGAGGAAGGCGACGTTTGCGAGCAGCGTGCCGAAGGGAACGCCAACCTGCACGAGCGAGCCGTACCAGCCGCGCTTGTTCTCGGGTGCGTGCTCAACGGTCATGAGCACCGCGCCGCCCCACTCGCCACCGAGCGCGAGGCCCTGGATGATGCGCAGGAACAGCAGGATGAACGGAGCGGCGATGCCGATCGTGTTGTAGTCGGGGACGAGCCCGATGAGCAGGGTCGCGGCGCCCATGGTGAGCAGCGAGACGAGCAGCATCGACTTGCGGCCGAGGCGGTCACCGAAGTGGCCGAAGAGGATCGCGCCGACGGTGCGCGCAACGTACGCCGCGGCGAACGTGAGGAACGAGAGGATCGTGCCGACAGCCGGCGGCAGATCAGGGAAGAAGACCTGGTTGAAGACGAGCGCTGATGCGGTGCCGAACAGGAACAGGTCGTACCACTCGACCGTGGTGCCGATGACGCTCGCGGTGGCGATCTTCCGCATCTTCGACTGGTCGATTCGTCCGTTCGGGACAGCCTCGTCCGTAGCTAGCTGTGCAGTCATTGTTTCCTCCATGGAAATACGTTTTGGGCACATCTTCGGCCCACCTATCAACG
>JAGNOB010000135.1 GCA_017990305.1 Leucobacter sp. | reverse complement strand
CACTCAACATCGTGTTGCAGATCGTCGCGATGGCCGCGATTGGCATGCTTGTGTACCCGGACGCCGCGACGTGGATCGCTCGGATCGGCCACAACGCCGAGATCTCCGGCTACGTGAAGCAGGTCGATGGAACCCCGACTGAGGAGCGCACACGGATCCTCGACGCCGCATACGCATACAACGATCAGCTCGAGCCCGGCCCGCTCACTGATCCGTACACCGAGGTGAACGAGGACGAGGCGCAGCGCAGCGACCTGTACCTCGCGTACGAGGAAATGCTGCGGGTGAGCGGGACCGACGCGATCGGCACGATCAACTACCCCAGGCTCGATATCAGCCTGCCCGCCTACCACGGCACCTCCGACGAGGTCATCTCGAAGGGCGCCGGCCACATGTACGGCACGTCGCTGCCCATCGGTGGCCCATCTACCCGCTCGGTGCTGACCGCGCACTCGGGGCTGCCTCACTCGAAGCTGTTTACCGCGCTGCCCAAGGCGAAGGTTGGTGACACGTTCTGGATCAGCGTGCTCGGAGAAGACCACCACTACCGGGTGGAGAAGACCGAGACGATTCTGCCTGAGGACACTGAGTCGCTCGAGATTCGCGAGGGTGAAGACTGGGTGACGCTGTTCACGTGCACCCCCATCGGGGTCAATAGTCACCGGTTCATGGTGCACGCGGTGCGGCTGCCCGACTCCGAGGCGCCGCAGAACGAGACGTTGGGCGGCGACGGCGCGAGCCTCGGCTTCCCATGGTGGGCTGTCTGGTTTGTTGGGGGATCGGCAGCGGTTGCCTGGCTGCTGTTCGCGCCGCCGAAGAAGAAGCGGTCGAAGCCCGCTTCAACCGACACCAGCGAGTGAGGATGCGTTCCCACGCGATGGGTTCCCGAGCTTATGCCAGCCTGCGGCTGGTAGCTTAAAGACGTGAATTCGCTTCTCGCTCTGACCCCCGCGCTGCTCGGCATCGACTGGCTCGACCCCGAGACCCTGCTCAAGGCCGGTGGGTGGGCCGCCCTCGTGCTGGCCTGCGCGTTCGTGTTCCTCGAGACCGGCGTGCTCGTGCTCGCCTTCCTCCCGGGTGACTCGCTGCTCTTCACCGTGGGGCTCTTCAGCGCAACGGGCATCATCGACGTGCCAATCTGGATCACGTGTGTGCTGCTGTTTGTTTTCGCGTTCGCGGGTGACCAACTCGGCTTCTACCTGGGGCGCAAGCTTGGGCCGTCGATCTTCAACCGGCCGAAGAGCCGGCTATTCAACCCCGAGAACATCGCGCGCACGCACGAGTTCTTTGAGAAGCACGGCCCGAAAGCGATTATTATCGCCCGCTTCCTCCCTATCTTCCGCGCCTTCGTGCCAGCGGCTGCCGGCGTCGGCAACATGACCTATCGGCGCTTCGTCGCGTACAACGCGGTCGGCGCACTGCTGTGGGGCGTCGGCGTGACCCTCATCGGCTACTTCCTCGGCCAGATCCCGTTCGTGCAGCAGTACAGCGAGGTGTTCATCATCGTGCTCGTGCTGATCCCTGGCATCCCGATCCTGTTCGAAATTTTCCGTGCGTTTAAGCACTCACGGGCGAAGAAGAAGGCTGCCGAGACCGAGACGCTGTAGCGTTCAGTCTTCGCCGCGTTTGAGGGCGAGTCAAGCCTGCTGTGACTCTCAGCGAGTAGCCCGCTACAGAGGGTAGTCTGAGGAATTGTGCTGACCGAGCTTGAAACCTACTCAACGATCGCCCTGTACTCGGGCATGATCGTGTACGCGATCGCGTTTGTCTTCTATGTTGTCGACCTGGCGAACCGTAGTGGTGACGCTCACCTCGCCGCTCCGGCGGGTGCGAAGGCGCAAGTGAGCGGGCAGGGCGGCACCGCTACGCTCGTGAAGCCGCCGCGCACGAGCGCTCCCGCGAAGCAGCCACGTTCGCGCTGGCTGCGTGCCGGGTTCGCACTGACGGTGCTCGGCTTCCTGCTGCACCTCGCCGCGACCGTGCTGCGAGGTATCGGCGCAGAACGTGTCCCGTGGGCGAACATGTACGAGTTCGCCCTCACCGCGACGGTGTCGGCGGTCGGGATCTTCCTCATCGTGCAGTTCTTCATCGACCTGCGCTTCCTTGGCACCCTTGTCACGGGCATGACAATCATGTTCCTTGGTATTGCGAAGATCAACTACTACGTGCCGATCGTGCCCCTCGTGCCGGCGCTCGACTCGTACTGGCTCGTGATCCACATCATTGTTGCGGTGCTCGCGGTCGGCTTCTTCACGCTCTCCTTCGGGTTGTCGATTCTGCAGCTGCTGCAGACGCGTCGCGGCTCGAAGGTGAAGGCGGGCGACACCGAGTCGTTGGCCTTCATGACAAGCTTCCCGAACCCGGTGCGGCTCGAGGATCTCGCGTACCGGCTCGCGATCATCGGCTTTGCGTTCTGGACATTCACGCTCATCGCCGGTTCGATCTGGGCAGAGGCCGCCTGGAGTCGCTACTGGGGTTGGGACGTCAAGGAGATCTGGACGTTCATTATCTGGGTGCTGTACGCGGGCTTCATCCACGCGCGGGCGACCCGCGGCTGGCGTGGCACCCGTTCGGCGTGGCTGAACATTGTGTCTTACGCGGCCGTGATCTTTAACTTCTCGATCGTCAACGTGTTCTTCAAGGGACTGCACGCATACTCAGGCTTCTAAGCCGCGAGCAACGCAGACAAACGGAGCCGGTGCCCTTGGGCACCGGCTCCTTGCGGTTGTGCGGCTATTGGCCGTTGACGACAGGGAAGGTGCCCGTCGGAGTCTCACCGTCGTCGTAGACGTCGCTGGGCGACCCGATGATCTTCGTGTCTGGGGTGCCAACGAGTTCGTAATCCTTGTTGGGGTAGTCGAACTTTGCGAGCACCCAGCGCATGGCCTCGAGCCGGGCGCGCTTCTTGTCGTTCGACTTCACGACCGTCCACGGCGCGTAGCTCGTGTCGGTGTAGAAGAACATGGCTTCCTTCGCCCGCGTGTAGTCGTCCCACTTGTCGAGGCTTGCAAGGTCGGTCGGTGACAGCTTCCACTGCTTCACGCGATCCTGCGAGCGGGAGGCGAAGCGCGCACGCTGTTCAGCCTTGCCAACCGAGAACCAGAACTTAATGAGGTGGATGCCCGAGTTCACGAGCAGCTCTTCGAAGTCGGGAGCGGAGCGCGTGAACTCGAGGTACTGCTGCGGTGTGCAGTAGTCCATGACGCGTTCGACGCCTGCGCGGTTGTACCAGGAACGGTCGAACATGACGATCTCGCCGCCGGCTGGCAGGTGGGCGACGTAGCGCTGAAAGTACCACTGGGTCTGTTCGCGCTCGGTCGGGATCTCGAGCGCGACGACGCGCGCGCCACGGGGGTTCATGTGTTCGGTGAAGCGCTTGATGGCGCCACCCTTGCCGGCCGCGTCACGGCCCTCGAAGATGATGACGATCTTCTGCCCAGACTCTTTCACCCAGGCCTGGAGCTTGAGGAGTTCGATCTGCAGCTTGCGTTTCGTCTTTTCGTACTCTTTGCGCCCGAGCTTCACGTCGTACGGGTAGCCCTGCCGCCACGGGGCGTCGGGGGAGCCGTCGTCGACGTCGGTGCCGAGGAGCTCACCGATCTCGTCAATTTCGGGGGTGATGTCGACTTGGCCTGGTTCGGCCAGCTCAAATTGCGGTGTTGTGGGGGTGGGATCTTGAGTCATCGCGCTCCTTGCCTAACGGACCTGGCGCGTTAATCATCCCACGAAGCGCGAAATCGCCTGCGTGGCTTCGCGAAGTTTTTGCTGAGCAACTTCGCCGCCCTCTTCGGCCGCCGCGGCGACGCAGTGCCGCAGGTGGTCGTCGAGGAGTGACAGTGCGACCCGCTCCAGCGCCTTGGTGGCCGCGGACACCTGGGTGAGGATATCGATGCAGTAGGTGTCGTCCTCGACCATGCGCTGCACGCCACGTACCTGGCCTTCGGCTCGCCGAAGCCGCTTGAGGAGGTCTTCCTTGTGCCCGATGTACCCGTGGTCGTGTCCCTGCGAACCGTGTTCCTGCTGCTCACCCATAGTGAGCACTTTACCCTGTGGGCAGCGGCGGCGGGTCGGGGTCGTCGCCGCGCCGACGCCGCGATCTCGTCGCGCGCGCGAGTTGCACGGTCCCGCCGATCACCAGGATGCCAACGGCGCCCCACACTGCGATGTACATCGGCCATTCGCCGCTCGTGATGCGTTCGCCGATGAGGATCGACGCGACGACGAGCAGCGCCGGTTCGAGGTAGCTCATGAGCCCGAAGATGCTGATGCTCAGGTAGCGCGACGCGAGAAGGTAGCAGATGAGCGCGATGCCGCTCCACACGCCGAACAGTGGTGCGAACCACACGAGGCTGGGGTTGGCCTGGAGCACGTCGCCGTTTGCGAACTCGCGTACCGCCAGCACGACAGCGAGCGGGGAGAGGAGCAGAAACTCCCAGAGCATGCCCCCGAGGTGGTTCGTGCCCATCGCGCGCCTGAGCACGAAGTAGACGGGGTAGCCGAACGCGACGAGCATCGTCTCCCATGAGATCGAGCCGACCCGCACGAATTCGAAGGCGACGCCGACGGCTGCGACGCCGGCGGCGAGCCAGTGCCACCACAGCAGCCGGTCCTTGTAGAGGAAGCGGCCGACGACGACGAGCACGAGGGGGAGGAGGAAGTAGCCGAGCGCGACCTGCAGGCCGCGCCCATTCAAGGGGGCCCAGCTGAACACCCAGAGCTGCGCTGCGACGAGAAACCCGGAGGCGATGAGGGGCAGTACGAGCAGCGGACGGGCGCGAATGCGGGCGCCGATGTCGGTGAAGAGCCGCAACTGTTTCAGCGTGGCAAGGGTCGCCAAGATCAGCGGGATCGTCACCAGGTTTCGCACGCCCCACAGCGACTCCGCCGAGGCGGGCGCGAGCAGTGGGGTGACGAAATAAACGCCGGCGAAGAGAAGGGAAGAAACTACCGAGACAACGAGGCCGCGCTCGGTGAACGACTTAGAGGTCGATTGCTCCAATGACCTCTCCGTAAGGGGTCTCGCCTACCGGCTTGAAGCCAATGTGCAGGAAGAACTCTTCCGGCCCCTCTGCGCCGCGCTCCCAGAGCACGGTCAGGCGATCTACCTCACGGCGGCGCGCCTCTTCGATCAGTGCTTCGACAGCAAACGTGCCGACACCGCTGCCCTGCACATCGGCGTCTACGTTGATGCGCCACAGCGCAGCACGGAACTCTTCCTGCGTCGCATCGGGGTCAAAGTTGCCGTGCACGAAGCCGACAACCTTGTCGTCGAGGAGGACAACTCGCTGCCACGCGCTGTCTGCCGGGGTCACTGCGGCTGCTGCCGCGTAGGAGACAGGCGTGATGAACTGCTCCTGGCCGGGCTTGAGGCCGAGGGTGTTCACCGCAACGATCGTCGCCGCAGAGAGTTCTTCAAGTCGCAGTTCACTCATGACAACAGGCTACCTTGCGAAACGGTCTCCGCAACTGTGACTAGTCATTTACTGCAATAGCTGCGCCTATTGCGGCGGCCGGGGAACCCTCAGGCAAGACCCGTACACGCTCGCTGAGCCGCAGCGCCGCAATAAATTCGGAGGCGCTCTCCTGATTCGCGAGCGTTGTGCGTATTCCCTCAAACAGGGGGGATCCGAGCAGCCGGAGCCCGCCGCCGATCACGACGGATCCGGGGTTCACTGTGAAGCCGAGCACCCGCACCGCGCTCGCCGCTCCGTCGATGAGTGAGTCGAGTGCGTGCCGCGCATCGGGGTCACCCGCGGCGACGGCGGCACCGAGCGTGCGGCCGGGGTGTGCGCCGCCGGCGGGCCAGTGCTCCAGCAGCGCTGATCCGCTCGCCACGGTCTCCAGGCAGCCGAACTGCCCGCACGGACACGCGCGTCGCCTGGGATCGATCGGGAGGTGTCCGATTTCGCCGGCGAAGCCGTCAGCGCCGCGCACGGGCACCCCGTCGATGATGATGCCAGCAGCGAGCCC
>JAGNOB010000134.1 GCA_017990305.1 Leucobacter sp. | reverse complement strand
GGCAGCGCTGTCTTCACCACGGTCGGCGATCCAGGCTCGGCGCAGGCGGTGTCACTGTCTTCACCGCCAGGGAAGGCGATGTGCGCGGTGTTGAAGAACGCCCCGCCGGTTGTCGCGTCACAGGTCAGCTGCGGCTTCTCCACGGCCTTGTCAAATGATGCAATCACACGGTAGGTGTACGTGTCCGTACTGTTTGCCTTAATTGGTGTGTTCGCCGCCGGGGCGCCGCCCGCGTTCTGCCAACTCGTCGACTTGACTGTGAAACCAGCGCCAAGCTTCGGGGTATCAGTGAGGGTGTAGCTGCTGGGCACCGGGCTGTCGTTCTTCACTGCGATCGTGTAGTCAATCTGCCAGTCGCCACCAGCGAGCTGTTCAACCGCACCGTCGCTCTTCTCGACGGAAAGTGGTGCTGCCTTCGCGGTGTTCACGATCGTGCACACCGCGTTGTCGCCTGCAGCGAGCGCGAGCGTTTCGTCGGAGCCAGCAGCGACCAGCTGCGGATCGTCGTCGTTCACAACACAGCTGAACTCGGTGCCATTGTCAAAGCCGTTTTGGGCGGCAGACTCACTGAGCGAGTAGTCGCCGGGAAGAACCTCTGTTGCCGTGACACCACCAGCACCCTTTACGGGCTTCTGTTCTCCGGGGAACGGGGTGATCGCGCCTTCGTCGCCCGCTCCTGGCGCGGTCCACGCTGCCGACAGCGTCCACCGATCGTCGCCGAGCTCAACCGTCTGCAACTCGTCGCCAATCTGCACCTGCTTCACGAGCTGGAGCGTGGGCTTCGGGTCGTTGACAGCGGTGCACTTCAGCCACTCGCCGGCCTCGGCCTTGACGCCACCGTTTGCGCCGTCGACGACGGAGGTGCCCCAGGTGGGTACCCCGTCTTTCACGCTGGTCGCTGCAACGCACTCCCACGATCCGGTCGCGCCGGCCTTGTGGTTCGCGGCCCAGGCCGCTTGGCCCGTGGGGGCCCACTGCTGGGTGTAGCCCTCAGCTTCAGGTGTGAGTGGCGCTTCAGAGAGCGCATAGTTCGTACCGAGGGTTACGGGTGCGGTTGCGTCTGCTGCGCCCGAGCTGCCCTGGGGCCCGGGGAGCGCGCCCTTCGGGGCCACTGCGTCGAGAGCCCAGTCGGTCACCGGGGTCTGCCCGTGTGAGAGCTGCTTCTCGAGCGTCAGCTTCGGCTGTTCACACGTCACGGTGTTCGTGAGTGTGACCTCGTTCACGCCCTGCTTACTCGTCTTCGTGAGCTTGGTGAGCCCACTGTCGAGCGCGGGGCTAAACGTAGCTGTGTTGGTGCAGAGGGGCGGAAGGCCAGTGACCTTCTCGGAGACGCCCACCGTCGAGTTCAGGGCAAGGTTCGGAATCGCCTGCCCGAAGTTCACGCCGCCGCTGGGGAGCCCAGGATTCCCTGAGAGCTGTAGCGAAGCGCTGAGACCCGGGATGGATTTCGGTGCCACGTTGGGGTCGGTCGTCTCTTCATATTTTCCGTCACCGTCCGCATCAATCTTCCAGACCTTGTCGACGCGGAGCTTGGCGGAAAGATCCTGTGTCTGGTTGTACACCACGCACGAAACGGTCGCGTTCTGGATCGGGTCAACAGTGAAGCCAGGGTTTGTGGCCGTACCGGTGTTTGTCACTGGGACTGGTTTTTTCGTGTCAGTTCGCGTGCACACGGCGTTCTGGCCGTTCTGCGGCACAATGCTGTACTGCCCCGTCAGAGACTCGGTGATGCTGAGTTTCCTGCCAGCCTGATTCGTTCCTTCGAAGCTCGACCGGAATCCGAGGGCGCCTGTGCTACCGGTCACGCCCTGCGCGCTCGTCGAGAAGTTGCTGCCCTTGGCATCGGTGCGTACTGACGCGGTGGGAGCTGTGGCGGTGAATCCCCAGTTCGCGCGCGGCTCAGCATCGGCAACGGTGCCGCCGACCGGAATCACCTGTTTGATGACGTTGACCGTGCCCTCACAGTTCTTCGAGGACAGCGCCTTCATCTGTGCTGCGAGATCGTCCCAATTCTTGACCTGGTAGTAATCCTGACCGGCTACCGGCCCGGAGATCGCGCGGAGGTTTTCCGCGGCCCCGGAGATTCCAGCGCCAACGCCGACAGCGATGATGCCCACACCGTGGCTCTTAATCGCGTTCGCCGAGGCAATCGAGTTCTCCATCGTGCTGAAGCGCGTGACGGTTCCGTCTGGCCCCCCTCCCGCATACGTTGTTGGCATGCCGTCGGTGATCATGATCACGAGGTCAAGTTCGCCTGCGCTCGCCATCGGGTTCAGCCCCCAGAGACCACGGTCCCAGTTCGTCGCTTCGCCCGTGCCTGGGGCAGTGAGCCCTTGCGCCTTGTTCAGCACAAACGTTGCTTCCTCCTGCGTCGCAACGCTCCTCAGAGACATGTTGCCGTTGCTTTTGCCCCCGGCGGGAGAAGTGTTGCCAAAGGTGTGAAGCGCAATTTTCGACGGGGTGCCAGCCAACGCGTTCACGACTGCCGAAGAGGCGTCACGAACCTGTTGCACTGCCCGAGCATTCTGCACCGACCCCGAGAGATCTACGAGCAGCGCAACATCAATGCCACACACAGGGTCAAGCTGAGGGTTCGCGCGAGCGGTCGCCCAGTTGCCCGTGCTCGTCCGTGTTCCATCGCTCTTCGTTCCCGGAACCGCGATCGTTCTGGCGCTGGCCGAGTCCTTGCTGTTTGCTGGGCCCGTGTAGAAGGAATAGCTTTGGGTTGTGACCGAGAGACCATTGTCGGTGACCAGCCGGGGCAGGAGTTCCCAGCCAGTCGGTGCGGCGTCCGCTTTTACGAGGTAGCCAGCGGAGCTGCTTTTGTTCCCACGTGTCGGCACTTTCATCCAGCACTGCCCGTTTGCATCCGTTGTACAGGTTGCTGTCGGCGTCGTCTGTGTCTGGTTCGTCAAGCTGGTCGCTTGGTAAGCGCTGTACGTTACGCCAGAGAGGCCGGCAACTGCAATCGGACCAGTCCGGTCTGACAATGCGCTCACATTGATGATGATTTGATTGTCAGAGGGATTTGAGGCTTTCCCCGGCCCACCGTTTTGGTCGGGTGCTGCAGCCAGTGGCGCGGCCAGCGGAGCCGGAGCGGCAGGGGCATCGGGAGCGTCAGCTTCCTCAGATTCTTCGACCGGGGCCTCTGGCGCGGGCGTGGCCGGAGCCTCGGCGCCCTCCTCGTCCGGGGACTCCGGTGCGGCAGTCTCGCCGCTCTCGTCACCGGGTGCGGGGATCGCCGTGCCGCCCTCCCCAGGAGTGAGGTCTGCGGGGCTATCCGAGACGGCGCTCTCCAACGAGCTCTCGATCGAGGGCGGGTCGACGGCTGCGAATGCTGCTGTCGGGAGGCCGGTGTACATCACCGCCGCCGCCACGAGCATCGCAAAACCTCTGCCGATATTTCGGCGTCGCGAACTCCTCGCTGGTGTAACTGACTTACGTTGCTGCCCACGTCGTGACATGCGAATTCCCCATCCCCAATGATGCTGCTGTGCTTCTCGAGTCCCCAAGAAACTCGAAGCGTATTTGACGACGATAAGCGCCATCCCTCACGAAAGCAAGCGGGGGTTGTGGCGTTTCGAGGTGAACACTACGCGAACTCTCTACGCAACATAAGAGTGTTTAATGCAAGATTAAACACGAAGCAACTTCATGAAAACGTAACTTGACCAGGGATTCTAATCCCTCATGACAGTGTTCCGCTCGACAGAACTTGGGGTCAGTGTTTGCAAGTTCTGCCCCACGGAACTTTCGTTAGAAGTCTCTATGTGTGCGCAATCCTTGTCAAGATCGTTATCTTGTCCAGCCGCTACTCGCTCTCATCCGGATACGGCAAGATGGAAGCACTATGAGCCCGAGAAATCTGTTCCGCTTGTTCGCTACCGCAGAAGTGATCACCTGGGCGGGCCTCATCGGCGCGCTCATCCTCCGCGCGACAGGGGTGACTGACGGCGCCGTTCGCATCGCGGGCGGCCTGCACGGATTCGTTTTCCTCGCCTACTGCGTGACCACCGTATTCGTGTGGATCAACCAGCGCTGGCGCGCAGGCATCGGCATCACGGGCCTGCTGCTCGCAGTGATTCCCTTCGCCACCTATCCGTTCGAGCGCTGGCTCGACAAGCGCACCATGCTCGCGGGTCCCTGGCGGCTCGCACCAGGCGGCGACGCACCACACGGTTTCGTTGAACACGTCCAAGCCTGGATCCTGCGCCGCCCGATCCTCTCGATCGTCCTCATCGCGGCGCTCGTCGCGATCGTCTTCGTGGTACTCCTCTGGCTCGGTCCGCCGGTGCCGAGGGGCTAAGATCCTCCGAAAGGAGTCACAGCATGAGCAATCTCGAAACTGAACCGACCGAGCGCGTCTGCGCCCCGGACTCCGGTCGCCCCGGGGACGTTGAGGTCCTCGATCCGCGCGATGTCCCGCTCGGGGGCCTCCGCGGCATGAACGTGCGCCGCACCCTCCCACAGCGCAGCAGAAGCCTCATCGGCGCCTGGTGTTTCCTCGACCACTACGGGCCAGACAACGTCGCGGAGACTGGCGGCATGAACGTCGCAGCCCACCCGCACATCGGCCTGCAGACCGTAAGCTGGCTGTTCTCAGGCACGATCGAGCACCGCGACAGTGCCGGCAACCACGCGATGGTGCGGCCGGGCGAACTTAACCTCATGACCGCTGGATCCGGCATCAGCCACTCGGAGCGATCAACGCCCGACACCACGGTGCTCCACGGCGCCCAGCTCTGGGTTGCCCTCCCTGCGCGCGCCCGCGGCATCACGAAGCGTTTCGATCACTACGCACCGCCCGCCATCAGCGGCGCCGGGTACACGGCACAGGTCTTCCTCGGCTCGCTGCTCGGCCACACCTCACCGGTCGACACGCACACGCCGCTCGTCGGAGCGGAGCTCGCGCTCGAGCCGGGTGCCGCACTCGAGGTCGCGGTGGATCCGCGCCACGAACACGGCATTCTCGTCGACCGCGGCCAGCTCACGCTCGCCCCGGATGGCGACGGCGGCACGCTCCTCAACCCCGCAGACCTCGGCTACGCAGCCGCCGGATGCGACACGCTCCGGCTCACAGCCGGGGATGAGGGCGCAAGAATCCTCCTCATCGGCGGTGAACCGCTGCGCGAAGAGCTCGTGATGTGGTGGAACTTCATCGGCGGCAGCCACGAGGAAGTCGCGGCGGCACGCGACGCGTGGCAGGCAACCCTGGAGACCGCTGAAGCAGGGCCGCTCCCCGCTGACGACCGCTACGGGCTGCCAGACGACGAGCCCGAACCGCCGCTGCCAGCGCCCGTGCTACCCACCGCGCGGCTCCTCCCACGCAGCCAGCTACCGCCGCTACCCGAAGCGACGCAAACGATCGCCACCACAACGAACACGACTTCGCCGACCGCTCCGCCAGAGATGGCGCCCACGGCCACCGAACCGACTCCCCCGACCACTCAGCGCGAAACCGAGGTACCCGAAATTTCTGAACCGATTCTCGTCGTGCACGAGCCAGAGGCACGGCGCTACGCCATCTACGAGGGCGAGAAGCTTGCGGGCTTTGCCGCGTACCGACCGACCGCACGCGATGAGGGCAGGGCCTTCGTCCATACAGAAATCGACGAGAAGTTTGGCGGCCGCGGCCTCGCCGGCACGCTCGTCTCTGAGGCGCTCGCGGACACCCGCGACGCGGGGGTGCGGATCGTGCCGTACTGCCCGTTCGTCGTCGCCTGGCTGAAGAAGCATCCCGAGTTCGAAGACGCAGTCGACTGGCCCGCCGCGTGAGCGAAGCCATCCGGGTGAGCGCCGTTGTCATACGCGACCCCGAGGGCCGGGTGCTCAACGTGCGCAAGCGCGGCACCTCCATGCTCATGCTGCCCGGTGGCAAGCCGGAGCCCGGCGAGGATCCGCGCGACACCGCGATCCGCGAGTTCGCTGAGGAGCTCGGCGTGCAGCTTGATCCGCTGCGGTTGCGCGGCCTCGGCGAGTTCCGCTCGCCAGCCGCGAACGAG